>QKFI01000130.1 GCA_003251455.1 Tolumonas sp. | reverse complement strand
GCCGCCGCCGCCGATGCCAATCACTTTAATGAGTGCATCATCACCCTGGCTGCCAACTGGCTCAAATGTAAACATAACTATCTCTCCGCCGTTGTTTCGCTTTCGCAAAAACTAGAATTCGCCTTTTAACCAATTACTGATACGTGCAAACCAACCTGTGACACTGGCTTTGTCTTTAATATCAATAATCGACTGCCCCTGATGTAATTTCCCGTATTGCAACAACCCGACTGCTGTTGCATAGGCAGGAGCTTCTACATAATCTGTCAACCCACGAATATGAGTTGGTTGTCCAATTCTGACCTGACTTTGGAATACTTGTTCAGCGCATTCCACTATGCCTTCTATTTCCGATGCCCCACCGGTTAACACCACGCCCGCAGCTAATTGATGTTTTACACCTTGCGAGCGTAATTCTGCCTGAACTTTCATAATTTCATCATGAACCATACCTAATAATTCGGCATATCGAGGTTCAATCACTTCGGCCAAAGTTTGTCTTTGCAAACTTCTGGCTGGTCGTCCGCCGACACTCGGGACTTCGATGGTATCTTCTTTACTTACGAGTCGACCTAAAGCACAACCATACCGCATCTTGATTGCTTCTGCATCAACCGGAGGTGTTCCGAATGCGTAAGCTATATCACTTGTCACAGCTTGACCTGCATATGGAATCACTTTGCTGTATCGTAATGCGCCACCAGTGAATATTGCGATATCCATTGTACCGCCACCGATATCAACAACACAGACACCAAGCTCTTTTTCATCTTCAGTTAAAACGGCATAACTTGATGCCAATGCTGAGAAAATGATCTGATCAACTTTTAAGCCAACACGTTCTACACATTTTTCAATATTACGAGCCATATCATTGTGGCATGTAATCAAATGTACTTTGGCTCCCATCCGAACTCCGGAAAGACCAATTGGATTCTTGATCCCTTCTTGATAATCGATGGAGTATTCCTGCGGAATAACATGCAGAACCCGATGTTCTTCTGGCAATCGAACAGACTTAGCCGTATGGATGACGTTATCGACATCATCCTGCGTTACTTCTTCATCAGAGATAGGCACAATCCCTTTCTCATTCCGGCATTCAATATGTTTGCCTGAAATGCCAAGAAACACTGAACTAATGTGGCACTGAGCCATCATTTCAGCTTCTTCGACCGCACGTTGTAATGACTTAACTACTGATTCCAGATCGTTGACGCCACCTTTATCCATGCCTTTAGCAGCGTGAGTACCCAGACCAACAATGTTGATCTCTCCATCAGGTAAAACTTCACCAACCAATACAGCAATTTTGGTTGTTCCGATATCAAGTCCGACTATCAGATTTCTGTCTGGAGTTTTGGTCATTACCAATCCCGTCTTGTTGTTGTTTCCACTTAACTGCTACCCCTGTATCGTACCGTAAATCGAGGTAGTCAATTTGTTCTTTGTTTTCCAATTTAGGAAAAACATCTAAAAATTGTTGCAATTTGACTAGCATTTTTTCTCGTCCAAGCTTGAGTGTCTGTCCTGTAGACAATTGCAACTCCCACGCATGGCGGTTTGTCAGATGAACTGACGAAATTTGATAATTGTTTAATGCTAAAATACGTTCAAATTGTTGATATTGATCCCATATCTTCTGAGCCATGTCATCCGGTCCTGAGAGCTGAACCAGAGGCTTCTTCAATCGTTCTCTCGGTGCCTTGAAAATAAGGCCTCGCGTACTCAACAACCGGTCATCGCCCCAGAGTGCACAAGGCGTTTGTTCTACGATATAAACATACAATAATGCAGGCCAACGTTTTCTGACTGAAACCTGATTTACCCATGGCAACTCTTCTACCTGCTTTTGTAAAGCATTCACGTCCAGCGTAAAGAAGTTATCAATTTGCTGGTTTTTAAGCAGCAAATGCTGAACTTCATCAGCTGTTACATATTCAAGTTGGCCCTGCACAACTAATCCACTCACAGGGATATTGTCTTCAGTAAAAAAACGTCTTTCTATATCTTTTGCGATGATCCATAAACCATAAATAACCGCTAAAAAAAAGAATACTCCGAGAATGAAACTACCTCGGGTACGCGTTTCATTTACCGTTGGTGGCCAGTGATGATTAACTGGCGCAGCTTGTTGCTCACCGGTAGCTAGTCGCGCCTGTTTCACTTTCTCACCTTAACCCAAAATCAAAGCCAATTAACGCCGCATTATAGCAGTCGCCTTTCTTGTTCAAAACCTGTCAGGGACTTATTCAGTCCCTACTCTCAATAGATTCTGATTTATTCCTGATCTTTCATTTTTCCAATGTCTAATTTCAACTCTGCTAATTTTTTAGAAAGCTGACCGACATTCCCTGCACCTTGTGTTAAGACCACATCACCATTTTTTAATACATCAGCTAACACGGCCGGGACTTCTGCTGGTGTGGCCACAAAAATAGGATCGATGGTTCCTCTTTGACGAATTGAACGGCACAAACTCCGGCCATCAGCCCCCGGAATCGGATCCTCACCAGCCGAGTACACATCCAACATAATCAGAGCATCAACTTTTGATAAAACGTCAGTGAAATCATCATATAAATCACGCGTCCGAGTGAAACGGTGCGGTTGGAAGATCATCACTAAACGACGTTCAGGCCACGCGGCACGCGCTGGCTGATGCAATGGTTGCTCGAACCTCTGTCGGATGGTGTCCGTAATCGTCGACCAGTAATGCTTTACCATTCCCAGTTTCAAATTCACCATATTGTTGAAACCGACGACCGACACCACCAAATTGTGCAAATGCTTCTGTCACAGCTGACACTGGGACACCGTCTTCAAGCGCAACGGCAGCAGCTGCTGCCGCATTCAGAGCATTATGGCGACCCGGTAAATTCAGATTTACAGGAATCAGTGAACCATCCTGAAGTCGTAGCGTGAATGTGCTTTGGCTACCAGTCTGCTGGAAGTCCAAAACTTGAATATCAGCGTCATCACTATAGCCGTATGTGATGGTCGCACGGCCAATTTCAGTCAACATGCCACGAATCACAGGATCGTCCACACAAACAACGGCTAAACCGTAAAAAGGCAGGTTGTGTAGAAACTCAATGAAGGTTGACCGTAATTTGGCAAAATCACCACCATAGGTGTCCATGTGATCAGCTTCGATATTGGTAACAACCGCAACCATTGGTTGAAGATGAAGAAATGACGCATCACTTTCATCCGCTTCTGCAATCAGATAGCGACTGGTTCCTAATCGGGCATTGGTGCCAGCACTGTTCAGCAGACCGCCGATAACGAAAGTCGGATCCTTCCCTGCCTGACCATAGATACTTGAAATCAAACTAGTCGTAGTTGTCTTTCCATGTGTTCCTGCGATAGCAATACCATGGCGGTAACGCATTAACTCTGCAAGCATTTCAGCACGGCGCACAACAGGAATTCGAAGCTCTTTCGCTGCGCTAATTTCAGGATTATCACCATGAATTGCAGTTGAAACCACCACCACACTTGCGCCCTGAATATTTTCAGCTTTATGACCGATGTGAATTTCTGCGCCTAAAGTTGCAAGATGTTCCGTAACGCGGTTCGAAGCAATATCAGAACCACTAATCTGATAACCTTCATTAGCTAAAACTTCGGCGATACCACCCATCCCCGCACCACCAATACCAATAAAGTGGATACGACGAACGCGGCGCATTTCTGGAATCATGGTACGAAGTTTTGCTAACTCAACTTTTGTCATTTACGTTTGATTCTCAATTAAATTAAACTTTTACATTCATGGATAACACGATCAGTCGCATCAAGAATTGCGGCCTGACGGGACATTCGTGCCATCTCCTCAAGAACAATAGGTTTGTTCTGCCAATCCATAATCTGTTCAGCTAGTTTTTCTGCCGTCATATCTTTTTGTGGCATCAAGACTGCAGCACCTTTCGTGACCAGGCTTTGTGCATTTTTAGTCTGGTGATCATCCACCGCGTGCGGCAATGGGACAAAAATAGCGGGTACACCGGCAGCGGCGACCTCAGCAACCGTCAAAGCACCAGCGCGACAAATTAACACGTCTGCCCATTCATAGGCGGATGCCATATCGTCAATAAATTCTGTGACAGTAACGGTCAAAACCCCCAAAGATTGATATAAGTCCGTGACGATCTCTTGATTGCCTTTACCTGATTGATGGCGAATCTCAATATGACTCATTTTTGCCAAAGCATGTGGCACAACCTGATTGAGTGGTCGAGCCCCAAGACTTCCTCCAACAATCAAGATCTTCATTGGCATATCAGCTGAATAGTGTTTTACAGGCTTTTTCGCTAAAGCCAGAAAATCGTCCCGAACCGGATTACCCACAACCTGAGTTTTTGATGAAACCGGAAATGCCCCTTCAAATCCCATCAGGATCTTATTGGCAATCTTGGCTAATAAACGGTTCGTTAAGCCTGCAGCCGCATTCTGTTCATGTAAAACCAGAGGTATACCTAATAATTTGGCTGCAACACCACCAGGACCAGCGGCATATCCGCCCATTCCAAGGACAACATCCGGGCGTTCACGTTTAAAAATGATCAGAGCCTGAAAGATTGCCTTCAGAATCTGAAAGGGCGCCAATAGCTTGCGAACAATGCCGTGATTTCTTAATCCCCGGATATTAATGAAAGATATAGGAAAACCATGCTCAGGAACGAGTTTCGCTTCCATACGGTCAGGCGTACCTAGCCAATGGATATTCCATCCTTCAGACTGAAGGCGATGTGCAACAGCGAGACCGGGAAAGACATGTCCTCCGGTACCACCTGCCATGATGATCATCGTCCGTTTATTATTCATCTGATTCCCGTGAAATAACATGCATCGTTTCCAATCGTCGTTCGAAGTCGATACGCAACAAAATAGCAACCGCAATACTGATCGCGATCAGGCTAGAACCACCATAACTTACAAGCGGTAGTGTTAAACCTTTCGTTGGAAGCATGCCTGCAGCAGCACCAACGTTCACCACCGTTTGAAAACTAAACCAGATCCCAATCCCACAAGCCAAATAGCCTTCATAGAACTTTTGTCGTAGCAAAGCAGTCCTGCCAATTTTTAAAGCCTTCATCGCCAGCAATAATTGCAGGAACAGTACGACCATGACACCAAAATAACCGAGCTCTTCACCTAAAATGGCAAACACAAAATCGGTATGTGCTTCTGGTAAATAAGATAACTTCTGGATTGAGTTCCCCAGCCCTTGCCCCCAGAAGCCGCCCCGACCAAAAGCCATTAACGATTGCGTTAACTGGTAACCACTTCCGTAAGGATCGGCCCATGGATCCAGAAACGATGTGACACGCCGCATACGGTAGGGTTCAAAGATGATCAATGCGACTAACGCGGCGAGACCAGCACCGATAATGAGTAAAAACTGGAATAATTTCGCACCGCCAATAAATAGCAAGCCAAACGTACAGACAAACAGTACAACGACAGAACCAAGGTCAGGCTGAGCCAAAAGCATGATGGCTAGCATGAAAACTACGGCCAGAGGTTTGATAAAACCAATGATATTCCCTCGAACCTCATTGCTGCGTCGGACTAAATAGCTGGCTAAAAAAATAATTAATGCAATTTTAGCTAACTCGGCAGGCTGGATATTGAAAAAACCAAACCCGATCCATCGTTTCGCGCCATTGACGGTTCGACCGACGATCAGTACTGCGAACAATAGACCCAGCGCGCCGATCAGTAATTTACTACTCCAGGCTTTCCATTTTTCGATAGGAACATAGAGCGTAACAACACCACACCCCATACATAGGATCAGGAATATCAGATGGCGTTTGGTGTAATAAAACATGTCGCCACCCGGACCTTCTTTAATGGATGCTGACGCAACCATCATGAGCCCGATGCCCATCAAGGTGAAAGTTAAAGCCAGTAATCCGCGATCATAAAAAGAGGAACGCTCCGGCACGAACCAGCGCCAGATACCTGATCCTATGTTGCGGAAAATTTGTTTCATAACCCAGCCACCAACTCAGCAAAGTGCTGACCGCGATGCTCAAAGTTTTTGAATTGATCCATACTGGCACAAGCTGGTGCCAGCAATACCCAATCACCGGGCTTCGCAGCTTCTGCAATCAAGGCAACACCAGTATCAAGATCTGGAACTTTAATCGTATTAGGCGCCAGACCAAGCAAGATATCCGCATCTTTTCCGAAACAGACCATCTGATAAATTTGATTTTCGAGCAACGGCTTAAGTGGAGAAAAATCCTGACCTTTACCTAATCCTCCGGCCAATAACCATAACCGGCCAGAGACACTTTCATTCACCCCAGCCACAGCAGCAAGCGTGGAGCCAACATTCGTCGCTTTCGAGTCGTTGATCCAACGTGTGCCGTTTACTTCACGAACGAACTGACAACGATGAGCTAATCCAGTGAATGACTTCAGAACTGTAATTTGAGCCTGACGAGGAATACCAACCGCATCGGCTAACGCCATCGCAGCTAAAGCATTCATCTGGTTGTGAGCACCAACAATGTGTAAATCATTCACAGACAGAACAGGTTCACCATAAACACTTAAAAATAGCTGTTCATTTACGGTAATACGACCATATTCCTTTTCATCCAAACCAAAGCTCATCCACACATTCTGTGATTTTGGATATGTAGCCGCATCATCGCGATTGACGAGGATATGATTTGCATTCGTAAAAATTCGTTGTTTGGCAGCAAGATAGCCAGCCATACCTTCATAGCGATCTAAGTGGTCCTCACTTAAATTAAGAATGACCGCTGCTTCCGGTTTTAAAGAATAAGTAGTTTCCAGTTGAAAGCTAGATAACTCCAAAACATATAAATCAGCTGGTTTTAACAACAAATCCAAGGCGGGTGTACCAATATTTCCACCAATGCCGACATGCCATCCGGCTTCTGCCGCCATTAAACCGACGAGAGTTGTAACCGTGCTTTTTCCGTTTGAACCAGTGATTGCCACAACCGGTGCTTTGGCTTCACGAGCAAATAGCTCAATGTCACCGATGATCTCGACTCCTGCCGATTGGGCAGCTTGCAGAGCCGGTGTCGATAAAGCGATACCCGGGCTTGAGATAATCAAATCAGCCTGACACAGGATATCCTGATCAAGCGGACCCGTAATAAGCTGACACGCTGGAGGTAATTCATCTTTTCCTGGCGGATTTTCCCGGGTATCCATGACAACTGGTTTGATGCCTCGTTGCATAAAATAATTAACGCAGGATAAACCCGTTTTACCCAAACCGATGATGACAACCTGATTCATCCGTTTTTACCTCAGTTTCAATGTCACCAGTCCCAGCAGCACCAGTACTAGTGTAATAATCCAGAAACGAACAATAACGCGAGGTTCCGGCCAACCTTTCAATTCATAGTGATGATGAATAGGTGCCATACGGAAGATTCGCTGACCACGTAATTTGTAAGAACCCACTTGCAGGATCACGGACAGTGTTTCCATCACGAATACACCACCCATAATTAACAACATGAATTCCTGTCTAACCAGAACAGCAATAATTCCCAGCAAAGCGCCTAATGCTAATGACCCGACATCACCCATGAAGACTTGTGCCGGATAAGTATTGAACCAGAGGAATCCTAAACCAGCACCAACGACAGCTGTACAAATAACGGTCAACTCTGACGCATTCGCAATATAAGGAATATGGAGATAATTCGCGAAATTCACGTTCCCGGTTGCCCATGCAATTAAGGCAAAACCTGCGGCGACCATAACAGTCGGCATAATGGCTAAGCCATCCAATCCATCGGTCAGGTTAACCGCATTTGATGAACCGACTATCACGAAATATGTCATGAGGACAAAGACGATTCCTAATTGTGGCATGACATCTTTGAAGAATGGGATCACCAGAACCGTCTGTGCGTCTGAGTGACTTGTTGCATAGAGAAATATCGCAACAACCAGCGCAGAGGCTGATTGCCAGAAATATTTCCACCGCGCGATCAATCCATCCGGGTTTTTACGAATCACTTTCCGGTAATCATCAACGAAGCCGATAATCCCATAACTGACTAAGACAAACAACACGACCCAGACATAAGGATTACTTAACCGCGCCCATAAAATCACGGACAGAAAAATTGATAGCAGGATCATGATCCCACCCATTGTGGGAGTACCTGCTTTACTGAAATGAGATTGCGGACCATCGTTACGAACAACCTGCCCAATCTGGAGCAGTTGCAGACGACGGATGACATAAGGTCCCATCCATAATGCGAAACCCAATCCTGTCAAAATTGACATGATTGCACGGAAAGTCAGATAAGAGACCACGTTAAAAAAAGAAAAATGGGGCGTTAAGAGTTCCGCCAGCCATACTAACATGTTACGTCCTCGCAGGATTTTACAAAATCGACAATTTCTTCCATTCGAGCACTACGAGCGCCCTTCGCTAATACCGTCACAGGTTTATGTTTTTCCATCAAGGACTTCAGCATTTCACATAAAGCCTGTTTATTTTCAAAATGTAAGCCGCTGGCTGCTTCTGCTGTTGATCTGGATAATGGACCGACAGTTAGCACTGCATCGATATTTTTGGCTTTCGCATGTTCACCGATTTGGCGATGAAGGGACTCAGCCTCAGAGCCTAATTCGCCCATGTCGCCAAATGCAAAAATACGATAGCCAGACATCACAGATAACGTATCAATTGCGGCCATGACTGATTTCACACTCGCATTGTAAGTGTCATCAATCAATGTGTTGCCTGATGGGAAATGTTGGACACAGAAACGGCCCTTCACTGCAGTCATCTGATTTAAGCCGGTTTTCACCTGTTCCAACGTCATACCTAATGAAGTAGTGACTGCGGCAGCTGCTAAAGCATTACTGACATTGTGTAACCCCGGAATAGGCAAATCGATCGCGATTTCGCCTTCAGGTGCGCACAATGTAAAACTGACCAGGCCATCATTTTTTTGAATAATATTTTTCGCACTGAAATCAGCTTTGGTATTTTCAACACCAAAACTTAATGTTTTCACAGTGAGAATTTCCTGCCACCAATCATAGAACTCACTGTCAGCATTAATGACGGCAGTACCATGCTCAGATAGCCCGTTGAAAATTTCTGTTTTCGCAACAGCAACACCCTCTAAAGAACCAAAACCAGCCAGATGCGCTGCAGCAACATTATTAACCACTGCTACATCTGGTTTAGCCAGAGATGTTGTCCATGCAATTTCGCCTGGATGGTTTGCACCAAGTTCAATGATGCCATAATGGTGTTGTTCGGTCAGGGATAAAAGGGTTAATGGAACACCAATTTCGTTATTTAAATTACCCTTGGTGGCTAAGACGGGCGCTCGCTGAGATAAGATCGCCGAACACATTTCTTTTAAGGTGGTTTTACCGCAACTGCCTGTGATAGCAGCGATTTTCAGATCAAGGTGTTGGCGAACGTAACTCGCAAGCAAACCTAATGCGATGTGGGTATCTTGGACAAGAATTTGCGGACAGGATGCAGATTCAATTTTTCTGGAAACTAAAATTGCCGCAGCACCATTTCCGATAGCATCAGAAATAAAATCATGTGCATCAAAACGTTCACCGATCAATGCAATGAATAACGAGCCAGCAGGGATATGACGCGTATCAGTACTCACATCAGTTATCGTAATATCCGATGCCTGAAATAATTCGCCATGTGTTGCTTCTGCAATCTGCTTCAGAGAAAGAGAAATCATGCTGACACTCCCAGTTGCTTCATTACAGTTTCACGGTCACTGTAATGGCGTTTTTCTTTACCAATGATCTGGTAATCTTCATGCCCTTTTCCGGCAACCAAAATAATGTCGCCAGCTTGCGCTTTTGCTAAGGCATATGAAATCGCGGCGACACGATCATGTTCAACATGAGCTAATTCTGGTTTTTGCAGTCCTTTTTGCATATCAGCGACAATATCTGTCGGTGATTCAGTGCGAGGATTGTCATCTGTCAGAATCAGTGTATCAGCCAATTTTTCTGCTATTTCAGCCATTAAAGGCCGTTTACCTTTATCTCTGTCACCACCACAGCCAACAATACAGATCAATTGTCCGAGGCAATGTTGGCGAGCAGCTTGTAATGCTTTTTCCAAACCGTCAGGCGTGTGTGCATAATCAACCACAACGCGTGGTTGTGATTCATTACCAAAACACTCCATTCGACCAGTCACAGATTGCAGACGAGGAGAGACCTGACAAAGCGTTTTAAAGTCGTACTGCAAAACCAACATCACTGCTAACGCTGCCAGCAGATTCGAGGCGTTAAATTTCCCTAGCAAGGGCGCCGATAATACACCATCCCCCCAACTAGAGTGAATGCAGATTGTTATTCCATGAGGATGATATTTTATGTCTGAGGCATAGACGAAATGACCAGAATGTGTATCAAGACGTTTATCAATACCGTAGACAACTGAACCAGACATTTCTTGTGCCCATTTCAGTCCGGTTTCATCATCGATATTCAAGATCCGATGCTCAGGTAATGCATGCTGGAAAATCTGAAATTTAGCTTGTCCATACGCATCCATCGTCTGGTGGTAGTCCAGATGATCCCGGCTTAAATTCGTGAATAGCGCCACGCTAAAATTCAGCGCCTCAACACGATGTTGAACCAAACCATGCGATGACACTTCCATTGCAGCAACATCAACTCCAGCGGATACAAAATGATCCAGTTCCTGTTGAATGGAAACTGCACTGCCTGTGGTATTTTCTGACGTGGTCAATTGACCAAACAAGCCGTTTCCCAATGTTCCAAGTACAGCGCCTTGATCGCCCATCAATTGAGCCCAATTTGCAATCAGGTGTGTTGTTGTACTTTTCCCATTTGTTCCTGTCACACCGATTAATTTCAACTTGTCACAAGGTGAGTCATAAAATAACCCAGCTAACAAACTGACTTTCCCTGATAAATCAGGAACAGCTATACATGGAATAGTCACTGAGTCAGGCGGGACAAACAGTCCATCATCTTCATAAAAAACAGCGACCGAGCCAAGAGATTGTGCTTGTGAAATGAACTTGCGGCCATCAACAGCATGACCTTTCAGCGCCAAAAATAAAGATCCCGGTTTTAGTAACCGGGTATCAAGCTGTATATCTGATAAAGGAATGGCTGGTGCAGTTAAACCAATTGCACCAGCCAACTGATCAAGAACGCGCATTTTTCTTTACCCCGCGCTTCGTTGTATCAGTGCTATTTTCTGCAAAATTGTTACTGTCATCTTTAGATTCCGGTAATGCATCCGGTGGCACATTGTAAAGCTGCAATGCACTACTCATTACTTCAGCGAAGGTCGGACCGGCAACTGAGCCACCATAATAGCTAGCACCATGTGGTTCATTAATGATGACTGCCAGTGCAAAACGTGGATTACTCACAGGCGCAAAGCCAACAAAAGTACCTACATAGTCTTTACCATAGCCACCAGCGGTTGCTACTTTCGCAGTACCGGTTTTACCAGCAATACGATAGCCAGGTACCGCGGCTTTACCACCTGTACCACCTTCTTCAACGACCCCTTCCAACGCATGAATAATTTGCTCAGCAATTTGCTCTGAGACGATACGTTCGCCTTGAGGAATTGTTGATTGTTTCAACATTGAGATTGGTTTGCGGATACCATGATTCGCCAAAGCGGCATATGCGGCTGTTAATTGCAGTGGTGTGACACGTAACCCATAACCAAACCCGATTGTAGCCCGTTCAATATTCGACCAACGGGAACGCATTGGAATCATGCCAGAACTTTCACCCATCAGGCCAGTCCCGGAAGACTGCCCCATACCAAATTCTTCGAATTTTCCGGTGATCCATTGTGGCTCCATACGTAATGCAATATGTGCCATACCAATGTTAGAAGAGTATTTCAAAATGTCATAAAGTGTGCCAGTTGCCATATGATGGCTATCTTTTACCACATGGCCGCCGACCGCAAATGGACGGGTATCGAACACTTCTTTCCAATTTGTAACACCATGTTCCAGTGCTGCCATAGCAACAATAGGTTTAACGGTTGAACCAGGTTCATAAGTATCGGTAACAGCACGGTTTCGAGCTCGAAATGCTTCATACTGTTCCCGATTATTTGGATTGTAAGATGGCGTATTCACCATCGCTAACACTTCCCCGCTGCGAACGTCCATCAGCACCAGTGAACCAGAGGTTGCTTTATTGACTTCGGTTGCATATTTCAGCGAACGATACGCAACGGACTGAAGACGTTCATCAATACTCAGCACGAGATCATTGGCTTTTTTGCCTTCTTTCACCATGCCAATATTTTCGATGACACGACCCTGACGATCTTTGCGCACCTGATATTGGGAAGGCGTAGAGCTCAACCAATCATTAAATGCACGTTCAACGCCTTCGATTCCTGAGCCGTCTATATTGGTGTTTCCTACCAGATGAGCACTAATTTCCCCACTTGGATAATAACGGCGAGTCTCCCGACGCAGATGAACCCCGGGCAAATTCAATTTAGTGATGTAATCAGCGACAGAAGTCGTGATCTGGCGCTGGAGATAGACAAATCGACGTTTCGGATCAGAGACACTCGCGGTTAATTTCCGCATGTCTAACCCCAATACATCGGCTAATGCCATCCAGGCCTCTGTATTTTTTAAACCATCCGCATCATTGATTTCTTTCGGATCAGCCCAAACAGCCTGCACAGGAACCGAAACCGCTAATGGCTCGCCATTTCGGTCAGTCACCATGCCTCGGTGAGAAGGATCCGCCGTAGTTCGTAATGAACGGAGATCACCTTCCTGTCGGAGACGATCAGGCTGAATCACCTGAATCCAAGCCGTTCTGGCGGCGAGACCGCAGAATCCAATCAGAATAAATCCGAGCAGCATCATGAAACGCCACTGAGCCACTCCAGTATCCTGATTCTTATTATTTTTTCTGGTGTTTATTTTCATGGCAGACTGATTATCTTCTCATCAATAGGTTTAGGTCTGATCATTCCCAGCTTTGCTCTGGCTATATCAGAAACACGTGAATGTTCTGCCAAAGCATTATCTTCAAGCACGAGATGACGCCATTCCACGTCCAATTCATCACTATGTTTTTCTAATTTGCTCAGATCTGCAGTCAAAGACCTTGTGTCATCAGTAATAACAATGGTCGTTAACGCAGACCCTAGAATTGCCAAACCTAAAATGACCTGAAAAAGATGCCGTTTCAGATCAATTAAGATCAGATACGCCAGATTAAAACGACGCTCCATCTTTATGCACCCAATCGCTCTGCGACGCGTAAAACCGAACTTCGGGATCGAACATTTTTATCAATTTCGTTGTCTGACGGTTTTATTGCCTTACCAACCGAACGCAACGTTTGAGTCTTTCTAATTTGATCTTCAGTAATTGGTAGCCCTCTTGGTGGCTGCTGACCTTTTTCCTGCTGACGAATAAACTGCTTCACGATCCGATCTTCAAGGGAGTGGAAACTGATAACAGCCAAACGCCCACCAGGTGCAAGCACATCTAGTGAAGCTTGCAATGTTTGCTCAACCTCTTTGAGTTCTTGATTGACGTGGATACGAATAGCCTGAAAGCTACGAGTTGCCGGATGTTTATTTTTTTCTTTGATCGGGACAACGCGAGCTATCATTTCCGCTAATTGACGGGTACGCGTGAATGGCGTTTGCACTCTGTCATGCACGATGGCATTCGCAATGCGCATCGCAAAACGCTCTTCTCCGTAAGTCTTTAATACCCAGGCAATATCTTTTGCTTCAGCCGTTGCTAACCATTCGGCAGCACTTTGCCCATGATCAGGGTCCATACGCATATCAAGCGGACCATCATTCATGAAGCTAAATCCACGTTCAGCTTCATCAAGCTGAGGAGAGGAAACGCCGAGATCTAACAACAAACCATCGACTTTACCGAGCAGGTTACGCTCAGCCATATAGTCATAAAGAGAAGAAAACGGGCCGGGGATAATTTCAAAACGAGGATCATTCCAGGACTGAGCGACAGCGACAGCCTGTGGATCACGATCGATTGCATAAAGGCGACCTTGCGGGCCTAAATGCTGAAGAATAAGACGGGAATGACCGCCTCTTCCGAATGTACCATCCACATAAACGCCATCCGGGCGTATAGCCAACCCGTCCACCGCTTCCTGCAATAGTACAGTAATATGTTCCATCCAATTTATCCCAGTCGTCTTAATTAAAATTTTATAAAGAGAAGTCGCGTAGTTTTTCAGATGAAGTCCAGTCCATTTCAGGTAAAGCTTCAATATCCTGATTAACTTGTTCTAACCAACGAGACTCGCTCCAGATTTCAAATTTATTTAATTGTCCGATCAACATGATCTGTTTATCTAATCCGGCATGTTGTCGAAGCGGTGTTGAAAGTAGTAAACGCCCGCTACCATCTAATTCACATTCCGATGCATATCCCAACAAAAGGCGCTGCAAACGGCGTTCAGCCGGATTCATGCTGGAAAGAGATTTGAGTTTCTTTTCGATCTCTTCCCATTCATTGAGTGGGTATAACAATAAACACGGATTCGATATATCAATGGTGCATACAAGCTGGCCATCGCATTCTTCGCGAAGCCAATCTCTGTATTTTGTCGGAACGGCTAAACGCCCTTTGCTGTCAAGCGCAAGCGCATGTGCACCACGTAACATATCGGCACCTATTGCCAGTGATCAGTGATTAAGGCGGGGATATGATCTACTTTTCTCCACAATCCCCCACTATTACCCACCATTGAAGTGTAAGTAGCCACAAGGTCCTTTGCAAGAGCCTGCCTAGGTAGAATCAAGTCTTATTGAACGTTATTTTTTCGATAGGAATTAAAGCGGCTGATTTTTAAGCAAAATAACAAGATCAAAAAATTTGCCAGTTTGAGAGATAAATCACTCAGCTGGCAAATTTATCAGGAACTAGAGTGATCACTCTAGAAGATCAATATTTGGAAATAACTGAATAAAGATCCATATATTTATTTTATTTCCATATATTTTATGTCGTTAATATACCAAGACCGTTTTCCAAGTGGGGTTTCTACAATTACTTCATCATCTTTTTCTTTTTTTAATAATGCTCTCGCCATTGGCGAATCAATTGATATGTAATCTTTGCGATCATAAATCTCGTCCGGCCCCACGATACGAAACTGTTTGACTTCTCCGTCATCATTTTCAATTTCAACCCAGGCTCCGAAAAAAACTTTTCCTTCCTGTTGCGGTGAGTAATCGACGACCCGAATTTCTTCTAACCTTTTTCGTAAATAACGGACTCGACGATCAATTTCACGCAATAATTTTTTGTTGTAGTGATAATCCGCATTTTCACTACGATCACCGAGACTGGCAGCCCATGCGACCTTTTTCGTGACTTCAGGTCGCTGTTCACGCCATAAATAATCCAATTCTTTTTGTAGGGAGTTATAACCTTCCCTTGTTACCAGATTCGTTTTCATACGCGATATAACAATTGGCTGATTGAATATTGGAGCTGTACGCAAGAAGCATCTATCATGACATTTTTATAACAAGAAAAAAGTTTTTTACTGATTTTAAAAAACGAAAACAACACTGAGGATCATTATGTTTTCGATCAATCAGATCATTGCAACTGAATTAAATGCATCCGAATTACAAGTCGATGCCGCGATCAAACTGCTGGACGAAGGTGCAACAGTTCCATTCATTGCCCGTTACCGAAAAGAGATCACTGGGGGATTAGATGACACACAATTACGTCATTTAGAACAACGCCTTAGTTACTTACGTGAATTAGAAGATCGTCGGCAGACCATTTTGAATTCGATCAGTGAGCAGGGAAAACTGACGGATGAATTAAAAAAAGAAATTCTGGATGCAGATACGAAAACGCGTCTTGAAGATTTGTATCTGCCCTATAAACCTAAACGTCGAACAAAAGGCCAGATTGCAATCGAAGCCGGTCTTGAACCTTTAGCTGATGCCTTATTCACTGACCCATCGCTCAACCCGGAAGAAACTGCGACCGCTTATCTGAATCCGGAACATCAAATCACCGATACCAAAGCAGCGCTGGATGGTGCCCGTTACATTCTGATGGAACGCTTTGCCGAAGATGCAAGTCTTTTGGAGAAATTGCGTCAATACATTTGGCAGCATGCACTTCTGAAATCGCAAGTGATTACGGGCAAGGAATCTGAAGGAGCAAAATTCAGCGATTACTTTGATCATCAGGAATCACTTGCCAAAGTACCATCTCACCGTATGTTAGCCATGCTTCGCGGTCGGAACGAAGGTTTTTTGGCACTGAATCTGTTCGTTGAACAAACCGGTGATGTTCATCCCTGTGAAGCGCTGATCGCGCGTCATTTTGATCTGAATTTTACAGGTCGACCTGCAGATAAATGGCGACAAGGTGTTGTGAACTGGAC
>QKFI01000041.1 GCA_003251455.1 Tolumonas sp. | reverse complement strand
AAATAAAAAGGGCTCATCGAAATGAGCCCTTTTGCTTACGAGAGAGAGAAACTATTTATTCATCTTCGAGATAAGCATAACCTTGCAAGCCAGCTTCCAGCTCATCCAGCAGAACTTTCCGGGTTTCTTCGTTCAGTGATGGATGTGATGCCAGTTTCTGGTAATCGCGACGGATCACAGACGTATCAATGTTCACGTAACGCAACAGGCTATCTACCGTATCACCCTTCGTGATATTGGTAATCACCGGTTCACCATCATCATTCAGGCATACTTCAGCGCTGTGCGTATCACCAAACAGGTTGTGCAGGTCGCCCAGAATTTCCTGATAAGCACCGACCAGGAAAAAGCCCAGATAGGCCGTTTCATCGTGACGGATTTCCGGCATTGGTAAAGTGCTTTCAATCCCGACACCATCCACATACTCTTTGATCGCGCCATCAGAATCACAGGTGATATCAAGTACGACACCGCGACGCGTTGGTTGCTGATTTAAACCACTCAGTGGCATGATTGGGAAGATTTGATCGATCCCCCAGGCATCTGGCAGTGACTGGAACAGCGAGAAGTTAACGAAGCATTTGTCTGCCAGTTTCTCATTCAGATCATCCTGCAGATTACGATGCATCCGGTTCACTGGGTTCAGCATGGTTTTCAGCTTCAGACACAGGTTCAGGTGCAGATCTTCTGCCCATGCGCGTTGCTGCAGCGTGAGCAAGCCAAGCGTGTATTGGGTATGAACATCGGCCAGATCAGCATGGGAGTCATGGAAGATTTCCAGTAAGCCCGGATCTTCCTCCTGATGCAGTTCCATCCAGCTATCCCACATATTCCGGATCACCAACGGCGCATCCGCAGCCGGCTCTTCCGGTAGAGACGTTGGTAACTGGCTTTCCAAACCGATCACGTTCGAAATCAGGACTGCGTGGTGCGCAGTAATGGCCCGGCCCGATTCACTGATAATCATCGGATGTGGCAGATCGAATTCCTGACAAACATCCCCAATGCCCCACACGACATTATTGGCGTATTCGCGCAGGTTATAGTTAGCAGAACAATGGCTTTGCGAGCGGGAACCTTCGTAGTCCACACCCAGACCACCACCCACGTCGACCACTTCAATGTTGGCACCGAGCTGACGCAGTTCTGCATAGAAACGACCACATTCGCGGATACCACCCTGAATATCACGGATGTTTGCGATCTGTGAGCCCAGATGGAAGTGAACCAGTTGCAGGCAATCCAGTTTATTTGCTTCGCGCAGACGCTCAACCAAGCGCAGAATTTGTGCTGCGTTCAGACCAAATTTGGATTTTTCACCACCGCTGGACTGCCATTTGCCTGAACCTTGCGATGCCAGACGGGCACGAACACCGATACGTGGCTTAATGTTCAGACGCGCAGATTCATCCAGAATGAGTTCCAGCTCAGAAGGTTTTTCAACCACGATATACACGTGGTGTCCCATCAGGGAACCGAGCAGGGCATGACGCACATATTCGCGGTCTTTGTAACCATTACAAACAATCACAGACCCTTGGTCATGGTGATGAGACAGAACCGCGAGCAGTTCTGGTTTTGAACCAGCTTCTAAACCCAGTGCAGGTTTGTCTTCAAACGCACGCGTGACAGATTCAATCACCTGATTCTGTTGGTTCACCTTGATTGGATAAACGCATTGATAGCGGTTTTTATAACCATAACTTTCAATCGCTTGTTCAAAGGCGCCGAACAGAGCATGAATTCGGGTTTTGATAATATCGGGGAAACGCAGAAGAACCGGTGCGGCATAACCTTGTTTACGCAGTTCTTCAATCACATCGGTGAGGACTACTTTACAATCTAAACGCGTTTTATCCGGCGTAACAACGACCCGGCCTAATGCGTCAATATTGAAAAATCCTGCGCCCCAGTAAGGGACGTTATACATCTTCAGGGCGTCCTGACAGGACCAGTTTGCCATGGCGGTACCTCATCAAAATCAAGTGTGTGCTCGGTCAATACAAGACGCGTTTGTACGTGTCAGCAGCATGGCAGTATCCCTGTTGCGTCTTTCCGATCGCGCGTATTTTATGCGTAATGTTCCGAGGATAAATATTTTTTTATCAGTCACATGAGACTCGATAAGCGCTCTTTGATTTTCTATAACTCCAGAGTGAATAAAAAGGCAGAAATACGACAAAAAATCAGATATTCATTCAAATATTTTTTATCCCGATGGCTATCCAGAGTAATACCCTAACAAGGTTAGCAGCAGAATGCACACCAGGTTGGTTAAAAAACCAACTTTTATCATGATGCGTTGTGGTATCTGTCCACTGGCATACACAAGCGCATTGGGTGGTGTTGCCACTGGTAACATGAATGCACAGGAGGCAGCCATCGCGATCATGACGGATATTGCAAAGGCGGAAATACCCAGATTTTCAGCCACGCCCGAGAAGAGCGGGATCATCAATGCTGCAGTTGCTGTGTTAGAAGCGAGCTCCGTCAGAAATACGATAAATGTGGTGATACTTAAAATCAGAATGAGCGGGTGCGATAAGCCAAACCAGTCTGTGATGCAATTGGCCAGAAATAAACTGGTGCCGGTTTCTTTGAGAATAGCGGAGAGTGCCAGCCCGCCGCCAAATAACATGAGGACGCCCCATTCTGTATTTTGCTCAATCGCTTTCCAACTGGCGATACCCGTCAGACAGATCAGGACGGCGGCACTGAGCGCAATCACTGTATCAATATGATCAAGGCCGCCCAGCCACGACGAAATAAAGCTGGAACTGATCCAGGCCAGCACCGTGAATCCGAAAATCACCAGTGTCAGATAGCGAGGCAGATTCCATTCAATGGTTTCCTGCCTGATCTGAATGCCACCCTGCAAATCAGGTTTCAGCATCCATGAGAGAATAAACAAAGCACATGGCAAGAGGAGCAGTACGACCGGCATACCCATAACGAGCCATTGCAGAAAGGTTATATTTGCACTGGCAGCGGCAATGATATTGGGTGGACTACCAACCAAGGTACCGATGCCACCAATGTTGGCGCTGTAGGCGATACCCAACATGATAAAGGCGCGAGTTGCCGTATCATTTTCATCCAGATGTGCCATCATGCCGAGCCCTAGGGGGAGCATCATCGCCGCAGTCGCTGTATTACTGATCCACATCGAAAGGAAGGCAGTTATCGCGAATAAAAGCCAGATGGCTTTCCGAAGATCGCCTTTAGCAACGACGATAATTCGGGAGGCTAAATATTTATCCAGCGATTGATGCCGCAGTGCAGCCGCGAGCGCAAATCCACCGAAAAACAGATAAATGGTCGCATTGGCAAAATGATTCACAGCAGACTGAAAGTTCTGAATATTCAGAAGGGCGGCGAGTACCGGAACCAGTAACGCGGTGATGGTGACGTGAAGTGCTTCTGTCAGCCATAACACGGCAATAAAAAGAAATAACGATAATCCTTTGGTGACAAGCGGCTCAAAAGGCAGTGTATTCAGCAGGATCAACAAGAGTGCGATATCGACCACGACGATCAGATGCTTGATTGAGAATCTGGGGGTGCTGGTCGTTTCACAACGTCCTGCCATAATGACCTCAACGTCAAAATCTGCTTTCTTTCATTGTAGTAGAGGTCAGTCGGAGGTGCGTTATGGAGCCGGTTTTGTGAGGTAATGGATGACCTGATTGCTGCTGCCGCGCCAAACCAGTGACGGATCTGCCAATGACTGCTCAAAC
>QKFI01000431.1 GCA_003251455.1 Tolumonas sp. | reverse complement strand
TAAAGCACGTTCCATGCCATATTGATTATTAAAGTGTTAAACGATTATTTACATCATATTCATGCATGAATAATCATATATAGACAAAACATGTAATAATCTATTCATCTTTAATTTTCTTCAAAAAAAAGCGTTTTGTATCGGGTCAATAAGAAATCACCATTATGCAGCAGCAATGATCCATATCGGTGCATTTCTTTGTAATTAAATACATTCTTTCACCAAATAAATACCAATCAACCTAGAGCATGAACCCAAAAACACCCTGAGCGAACACTTTTGGTGCGAAATTATCGAGTAAATATCATAATTACGTCATTATTTTATATATTTTTGACTATTCAAATAATAAGAAATAAAAACTTATGAAGTCTTTTTCATGTATTAATATTCAACACATCAGCACTTATCCGATTAACTATTCAGATAATGTGAATCGAACGCAAATATAATTAAATTTTATTAGTATTTAACAAAGGTAAATGAATTTCTGCAATCATACATCTAGCACCACCGCCACCAAGTGTTTCGATTGTATCTAGATCTGTATGTAAAGGTTTTACGTAGTCATTATATTTTTTTGACACTGTGTAAATGAATTCCAGGCACGATCAGACATAGCAAGAATTACATCACCTGCCGCATTGCGTACTTCAAGAACATTTCCAGCAAATTCTTTCATCTGTGTTAGCGACAACTCAATCAATACTTTGCCTGTTTGTTCTAGTAACTTAGATAAAGTAACCCTCTCTTCAGGATGACAAAGCGAATCCATACAAACAAAGGCTACTTGTTGACCAATGCTCATCATGACATTGGTGTGATATATCGCCCTACCATGATCATCTGCAGCACTAAATTCAAACACACGATAACGACTGAGTGTTGCCCAGTGTTTAATTGCTTTAGCATCACTGCGCGATGAGCGACATACGTATGCGATCCTGTTCACACGATCCAATACGAGTGAACCTGTTCCTTCGAGATAAATCCCATCATTTTCAAAGTAAGACAAATCGTGCAGTTCGTTCATTTGGAACGTCTTTCGTAATTGCTCAAGATAGGTGAGATTACGTTCTGCACGGCGGTTCTCCGCTTCCATCGGATAGAGAAATACCGTGCCGTCTTCATGAAAACTGACCCAATTATTGGGGAAAATCGAATCCGGTGTGTGTACATCGTTAACATCATTCATTACGAAAACTTGCACACCCGCAGCCTCTAGTTTTGCTACGTATTGATCAAATTCAGCTAGCGCGGTTTCTTGCGCATGATGCATTGTTAAAGTTTGGTTTTGAAATGCATTACTGGACTGTGTTTGTCGATTTCGTTCAAAACGGGTTGGTCGTACCATCAAAATATGGGCTGTTGTCTGCATCATCAATTCTCATATCATTCGATGCAGCTATTTTGCTGGTTTTTGTGTGTCATTATCGGTTGTTCGAAATGTCTCGCTAGTGCACTTTCTGTCTTATTTGATGGTTACACAGCAGAATCCGCTGTCTTTGATAGATAAATTTTATTTAAAATCACCTATCGAAGATTCTAAATCGTCAAATCAACCTCGTAGTTAGACAGCTATGCAAAACGAAAAATTAGATCGGATTGATCTGAAAATTCTGGAAATTCTGCAGAAAGATGGACGTATCAGCTATCAACGTTTAGCTGAATATATTCATCTCACCCCTCGCCCATGCCAGGAACGCGTGCGCAAGCTTGAAAAAGCGGGCATCATCAAAGGGTATAGCGCCATTCTCCAATCAGCAAATGAAGTGCAAACCGGGATCATTCTTCAATTACAAGTAGCACTAGCCAGTCAAAGTGGAAGAGCAGCTCAAGAAGCATTCGAAAAAGAAATAAGAGAGAGAAATGACATACTGAGTTGCTGGTTAGTCAGTGGTCCTTTTGACTATATGATTCGTTTGCGATGTGATGATATGGATGCTTATCGGACAATAAGCAATACCTGGCTTGCGAACTCACTCTTTCGGATAGAAAAAATTGTAAGTAGCCCGGAGATGGCTGTAATTAAATAAAAAAACGCCGTAATGCGGCGTCCCGAACAACGATATTAAGCGGTTACGCCCAAGACTACGCTTCCAGCTTTGAATAACACACTAGCTTCACCACCAACTGCTAAACCTAAATCAGCAACGGCCTCATTAGTAATGATTGCTTTTACTGAAGTATCACCCGCTAAAGTAATAACAACTTCACTATTCACTGCACCAGTTTTCAGTTCTGAAACAGTGCCTTTCAGGTGATTACGTGCACTGTATTTCATAGAATCAGAACCAGCTAAGACCATGACTGATGGTGCTTTAATGAAAGCGGTGACAGCAGAACCAACTGCTAAACCTAAAGCCTTTACACTGTCGATTGTCACCGTGGAAACAATCTTGTTACCACCGTCGATCTCTAAAATGACTTCAGCATTAACAGCTCCAACTTTAATTTCTGTTACCGTACCAGCAAATACGTTACGTGCGCTAATTGTCATCGTTTTCTCCTTGTGCCTTTATCCTAATTAGATCTAAGCTGAGCCGCAATGTGACCACGCTCACATTTAACATACTCATATCGTTATGCATTTTCTAGCATTCCGCTAAAAAACCACATAAAACTGTAGGATAGTTTTATCTCAACGAAGACTGACCTTCGATAATTTTTAAAGAGATGTCGTATGAGATGTTTACGCATACTTCCACTGGCTGGTTGTCTGATTTCATCAGTTGGATTAGCTGACTTATCTGCCTCTGCTGATGCTATCCCGTACTCTCATCAGCAGAGACAAACTCCTGTTATCAATCAATTAGATAGCCATAACCTTGAATAATGGTTTTTGCTTTCTCACTTTTCAGATAATCAAGAAATGCTTTTGCAGCTGCATTTTTTTCCCCTGCTTTCAGCAACACGGCATCTTGCAAAATAGGAGAATACATCGTTGTTGGAATTTCCCACATTGAGCCAGAAGTTAGCTTGCTATTCTTAAAGACCTGAGACAAAGCAACAAAACCCAATTCTGCATTTCCAGACTCAACAAACTGTTTAGTCTGCGCAATGTTTTCTCCCTGAACCAATTTCTCTTTTAATGTATCCGTCAGTTTGAGTTGCTCCATCACTTCATAAGCTGCTGCGCCGTAAGGTGCAGTTTTAGGATTAGCGACTGCAAGATGTTTAAAACTCGCCTGTCTCAGAATACTGTCATCATCTTTTATTTTTTCAGCATCGCCGGACCATAGAACAAGTTTTCCTTTTGCATAAGTAAACTCCGTTCCAGCCACTGCATATGATTCATCTAAAAGTTTTTTTGGCGTTTTATTATCTGCACTCAGAAAAACTTCGAAAGGTGCGCCGTTCTTCACCTGAACATATAATTTCCCTGTGGAAGCAGGAGAAACAATCAATTTATTACCTGTATCTTGTTCAAATGATTTAGCAATTTCAGCGACAGGCTTTGAGAAGTTTGCAGCAACAGCTACTTTGACTTCCTCAGCCAATGCAGAAAACGAGAAAGGTAAAACCAATGCAAGAATGTATGAAGATTTTTTAATATGAGTCATATATATTCCAATCAGGTTGCGTTTCGTTATGTATATCAATGCACAAAGCCTGCCTTCACATTTAAAAGCAACCACAATTAAATCATATGATATTGAAGTATAAGGATTAATTTCAATATTAACATTTGAGAGATGAAAATCATTATTGCATGTCGCTTGTTTTCGTTGTTCATTTTGATGCATATCAAACAAGAGCTGCACTTCATTGTCGCACTCTCGACATCCAAAAAACCTCAATATGATAAATAAATGACTTAATAATCACTAAATTCCACGAAAATTATCTATTTAGGTGGCTGGAGCGTGTTTTGCTTCGTGATATAAAAAAAACATAACGGATAAAGCTATGAATCACGCGTGTCGAAAAACAGCATTCAAAGCTTCCGCAGTACTATTGTGTAGTTTTAATAGTTAAGTAAATCTTATTAATTTAATTATGTCCCCTCTTTACTTCTTATCGGTAACAATTTCATTATGAAAAAACTCCCGATAAGAAGGAAATTACATGAAACAGGTCATCCTCGACGGAAAGCCAATCACACCGTCCAAAATTATCTGTATTGGTCGCAATTATGTTGCTCATATTGAAGAGCTTAACAATCAGATCCCTGATCAGATGGTTGTATTTTATAAGCCCAATACAGCTATCAGTGACACCCTATTTTCATACCATCAGGAACCGCTTAGCTATGAGGGTGAACTCTGCCTGATGTATCAACAAGGTAAATTTAGTGCTGTTGCTTTTGGTCTGGATCTCACCAAACGAGGACTACAGAGCATATTGAAAAGCAAGCAGCTCCCATGGGAGCGCTGCAAGTCATTTTCAAAGTCTGCAGTTTTTTCCCCTTTTGTATCAGTATCGGAAATTTCCAACAAACTGAGTTTTGATCTCTACATCGATGACAAATTAACGCAGATCGGAAATTTGGAATTAATGATGTTTCCGCCAGAGCAAATACTCGCTGACCTACAATCTTTCATCGAACTGGAAGATGGTGATATCGTCATGACCGGAACACCAAAAGGTGTAGGAGAGATTCAAAAAGGCTCTCAATATCGCGGAACCATCAAGTGGGAAGGCACACCTATCACTGAAGGATGTTGGATCGCGGAATAACATCAATAAAATTTGGCGCCGTTGATCCCTTATCTTTGGGGTCAACAACCACGCAAAATATCCCACTTTAAGCCTTAAGAGTGTTCCAGTCGGGTAATAGATGTTACATACATTCCAATTTTGATATCACTTACAGCAACTTTTTGGTAATTTTGTTCAGCGGAATCGGCAAGAAGCATACTGCAACTGTTTATTTTTACACTTAAACAAGCTATCGGTGCTTCCCAACGTCTATGCAATTTCAAAGATCAATTTTTAACTTCATCTATACATAATTCGGTCATATGCGCTTAGATAAATTTCTGCATAACACGCTTGGTATTTCCCGTTCACAGGCATCACAGCTACTGAAGTCAGGGGTTGTCACTATTAACGGTGAAATCGTTAAAACTGGCGCTCATAAGATTAAAGATGGAGATGTCGTTAAAATGGATGACGAAGTGATTAGAGATAACTTCAGTCAACCGACCTATATCATGCTGCACAAACCGAAAGGCTATGTTTGTACAAATGATGATCCGGTACATCCTTGTGTTACCCGTCTTTTAAGAGATATTGCAAATGCGCATGACTTACATGCGGCAGGCCGATTAGATGTCGATACCACAGGCTTGGTTCTGCTGACCAATGATGGTCAATGGTCACATCGAGTTACCTCGCCTCGCAAACAATGCGGTAAAACATACCATGTTTGGCTGGCCGATCCCGTTGCAAATGATACGCGAAACCGTTTTGCCCAAGGGATTATGCTGAAAAACGAAAAGCAATTAACCCGACCCGCTCAATTAACGCTGATCAATTCAACTGAAGCATCTCTCATAATTCATGAGGGAAAATATCATCAGGTTAAACGAATGTTTGCCGCTGAAGGTAACAAAGTAGTCCGTCTCCATCGTGATGCGATTGGCTCATTAGCACTCGATGACGAACTGGCAGAAGGTGAATATCGTTTTCTCACTGAATCTGAAATAGACCTGTTTTAACAGGTCATCTCGCTAATACAAGCGCAGTGCCAACAACGACAAGTGCTGCGCCACACCACGCCCCAATGGATGGTCGTTGACGCGTGAATATCCAGAGAATGGGTAACAACATCACGGGAGATGTTGAAGATAAAATAGCGACCAATGTGACATTTCCATGCTTCAATGCATACAAGAATATCGTCATACCTATCACCATCGCGAGAAAACCATTCAGGATCACGATTCCTAGAACTCTGGGAGATATCGCTCCTCGTGCTTTTACTAACGAGAATCCGGTAGCTCTCAATCCCAAATGAGCAATAAACGCAGCAATCATACGAACACAAGAAGCAGCAATCGGATCAGCACCAGCCATAACAACAGGTTTTGCGATAATCGTTCCCAGCGACTGACATAATCCGGCAATTAACCCCAACATCAGACCAACTCTCAGAGAACCATGAACAAACTCAAGTTTTGTTTGTTCTTTGCGATTAAATGCGATGGCAACCAACACCCCGGCAAAAACACTTACTGCACCAAACCAGCCTTGGAATGAAAGCGATTCTTTAAAAATCAAAGTTCCGAAGAAAGCTGAAAAAACAGCATGTGTTGCAAATAATAATCCGGAACGTCTGGGGCCAATTCGATTCATGCAAGCATAAAGACAGGTATCACCGACAAAGATTCCAATCAACCCTGATAGCGCCATCAACCAAGCTTGTGATACGTCAAGCGTTGTAAATCCATTGGTATACAGACTCATCCCACCTAACATGAGACTGACCACCGCCATACGCCAACGACTAAACGAAAATGTACCTAATTGACGAGCCGGAATCACCGAGAGCAAACTTGCGCTCGCCCATAAAAAGGCTGACACCAATGCCAGCCATTCCAACGACATAAAAACCTCGATCAAAAAGACCGGCATTGCGCCGGCCTGTTAAATTAAAATGAACACTACATGAGAGAATTATCTTGCTTAATCGGATCCAGTTCCCACTTCATAGCAGTCTTACTATTTTCCAGTGAGTCCTGATCATCATGTAATTTGATTTTTACTTTCAGGTTGTTTGCTGAATCCGCATTTCTCAATGCCTCTTCTTCACTGATGACACCTTCACAGTAAAGCTCGAACAGGCATTGGTCGAAAGTCTTCATCCCCTGGTTTGCAGATTTCTCCATGATTTCCTTGATGTTGCCAAAATCACCACGACGAACCATATCTTTGATGGTTGCAGTTCCGGTCAATACTTCTACGGCAGCGCGACGATTGTTATCAACAGTTTTGACTAAACGCTGAGAAACAAATGCTCTCAAGTTGTTTCCCAAGTCATTTAACAACTGAGGACGTCGCTCTTCAGGGAAGAAGTTGATAATACGGTCTAATGCCTGGTTCGCATTGTTGGCGTGTAATGTTGAAATCGCCAAGTGACCTGTTTCAGCGAATGCAATCGCATGCTCCATCGTTTCACGGTCACGGATTTCCCCTATCAGGATCACATCAGGTGCCTGACGGAGCGTGTTTTTCAAGGCTGCATGGAAACTGCGCGTATCTACACCAACTTCACGCTGGTTGATGATACTTTTCTTGTGACTATGAACATATTCGATCGGATCTTCAATGGTGATAATGTGACCACTTGAATTTCGATTGCGATGGTCAATCAACGCGGCCAGCGATGTTGATTTACCAGAACCTGTCCCCCCAACAAACAAGACTAAACCGCGTTTCTCCATGATGACATCAAGCAGAACAGGCGGTAGTTTCAATTCTTCAAAAGTAGGAATATCAAGTTTGATATTACGGGCAACGATAGAAATCTCATTTCTTTGTTTAAAAATATTGATACGGAAACGTCCGACTTTTGGCAATGAAAGCGCAAGGTTCATTTCAAGTTCTTTTTCAAATGCAACCTTTTGCTCACTATCCATAATATCATCGGCGATCTGTAGCGTTTCGCCTGGTTTTAACGGTAACTGTTGGATCGGTGTTAAAACACCGTTGAATTTGATACTTGGAACTGCACCTGTCGCTAAATATAAATCTGAGCCATTCTCATAGGCCAGCTTGATAAGCATATCCAGAAATTCCATCTGCTCCACAAGCTCTGACATTCTTTCTCTCCTTGTAAAAATTATTTGATTCATTTTGTTCTATTTTATTAATGAAAATAAGGGATAAGCAAAAAAAATCAAATAAATGAGTCCCAAGACAAATTCTTGCCTTGTTTTGAAAAGCTTTTGTGAGTGCTGCTCTATACTTAACTTGCTGAGATGACGGGAGGTCTGTATGTGGCAATCCATAATCAATCAAATCAATGAGTTTTATGATGAGCCATTTAAGGTTGGAGAGCGGGAGCTGATGTTCAGCTGTGCTGATTCCAATTACTACCTGATCACAAACGAACTCGATATAACAAAACAATATGTTGTACGGGTTGTAGATAAGATCAATTCGCTGAAATATGAAATTAATAGCCAATCAAGTGCCAAACTTGATCCTTGGTTTCCACATCATGCGATCCTTTACTCAGGCTCAACCAGCAATTATTTCTTTATGATCTATGAACCTTTCCGTTTTGAGCACCGAAACTTAGTCAAACTGGAATGGCAGTATCTTGGTAAACAACTAGCAACGATGCATCAGATATCTGACCAAGCGATGTTCGGATGGGATGATGACACCTATATCTACAATTCAATTCAACCGAATAACTGGCAAAAAAATTGGGCAACATTTTTTTCTGAACAACGCATTGCCTGGCAGTTGCAACTCTTACAGGAAAAAGGATGCTTTCTCATCAATATTTCTGACATTACCAATATCATTCACCGATTATTGCATTCACATCATCCAGCACCTTGTCTACTTCATGGCCAACTTACACCAGATAATATTTTCATCACTGATCATGGGCTCTTCTTGCCTGATAATGCAGTGTATTACGGAGACAAAGAAACTGATCTGGCATGGTTATCCATGTTCTCAACGCAATATGAAAGCCTTTTAGAAGGTTATCAAAGTGTCTCTCCATTACCTGATGGGTACAAAGAACGCCAGCCTATTTATGCGCTCTATCCTCTGCTCGTCAATTTACATAATGATCCGGATTTAGAATCACAGGTTCATCATCAGATAGAGCTTATTTTAGCCATCTGAAGGCGGAGGGCTGGCAGGAAACGAGCTGAACAGATATAGTGTCGCCTCTTAGAATCTGACGAGGATCATTCGATGAAATATCTCGCTTATTGCGAAAAAATCAGAGAAATCTACAGTCAGATCGGGAGTGGCGATCAAGGCTATATGCCTAATGCGCTTCAGGTTGTAATGAAAACCCTAGATGAAATTGCAGCTAATCCCGATTTACCTGAAGATGTTCGTAACAAAGCCGCGTTTGCCGCCGCAAATTTACTTATCAGTGATTACTCTACCGACGCTTGATTTCTCAAGCGTCTTTTCTTTTTAAGGTTTTTCCGTGATTCATTACCGCGAAGAAGTTCAGCGGCTTGTACGTCTTGCTGTGCCTATTTTGCTCGCACAAGTGGCACAAACAGCCATGACATTAGTCGATACCATCATGGCTGGACGTTATAGCGCCATTGATCTCGCAGCG
This sequence comes from Tolumonas sp., assembly GCA_003251455.1. Taxonomy (GTDB): domain Bacteria; phylum Pseudomonadota; class Gammaproteobacteria; order Enterobacterales; family Aeromonadaceae; genus Tolumonas. The sequence continues at coordinate 5,191 of QKFI01000431.1, read as the reverse complement.
ATTTCTGTTGCCAGCAGCTTCTGGTTACCCATCGTGCTGACATCGCAAGGTATTGTGATGGCATTAACGCCAATCATTGCTCAGTTAAACGGCGCTCAAAAGCATCAAGATATTCCGACTTCAACAATGCAGGCATTCTGGCTGACAGGCTTGGTGATGATCCCCGCAGGTCTTCTGCTTTATTTCAGCCCCTATCTCCTTGTCTGGATGGATGTTTCAGCTGTCATGGCTGATAAAACCACCCGGTATTTACATGCAATGCTATTAGGTCTCCCTGCCTATCTCTATTATCAGGTCTTACGTAATTACGCTGAAGGTTTATCACATACGGTACCCAGCATGGTGATTGGCTTTGCCGGGCTATTACTGAATATTCCGTTTAACTACATGCTCATTTATGGTGTTGGAATTTTTCCTGAATTAGGCGGTGTTGGGTGTGGTATTGCTTCAACCATCGTGATGTGGTTTATGGCTATCGCGATGACATACTATGTTTTGCGTTCACCGTCATACACGCATTACAGGTTGTTTCAGCATTATATTTCATGGCAATGGAAAACCATTGGACACATTTTTCGTCTTGGTGCCCCAATCGCAATGGCATTATTTTGCGAAGTAACACTGTTCACGGTCGTCGCGCTATTGCTGTCACCACTTGGCCCTGAAATTGTTGCCAGCCATCAGGTCGCATTGAATTATTCCTCATTGATCTTCATGTTACCGCTATCCCTTGGTTATGCCGTGACAATTCGAGTTGGCCATTCAATGGGCGAAGAGGATTCAGTACAAGCAAGACGTTCAGTGATAACCGGGTTAATGGTCGGATTAACCATCACAACATTTACAGCAACGAGCACAATTCTGGCTAGAAATTGGATAGCAGAGCAATATACACAAGACACGTTCGTGATCACGCTTGCCGCACACCTGATCATATTTGCTGCTGTTTATCAATTCTCCGATACCGTCCAGGCCATATCTTCTGGTGCTTTAAGGGGATATAAAGATACGAAGATAATCTTTATGATCACACTTATCTCTTACTGGCTGATCGGAATTCCTATCGGAATTTTACTTGGTTTGACTGATTATGTTGTACCACGTATGGGGCCTCAGGGCTTTTGGATTGGCATCATCATCGGCCTCACGACAGCAGCATACTTCTTAGCCACTCGTTTGCGTAAAACAATTCATTCTTCTTTCTATACTACCCAGCCTCTGTGAGGCTGGGTAAAAAATTATCTGCGACACTGATCACTAATCCCCATGCTGAAACCGGTTTCACCTTTACATCAATTACTGCTGCATTTAGCCTGAACCCAATCTATTTAAGAGGTTACAGGCATGAACAAAAAAGCCGTCATTTTTGATATGGATGGTGTTTTGATTGACTCCGAACCATTCTGGCAGCAATCCCAAATTGAATTACTCGCTGAATTTGGTGTTGCTATCACCGTGAAGGAATGTGAAGAAGAAACAATGGGGCTACGCATTGATGCCCTCGTCTCTCACTGGTACAACAAATATAAATTGAATGGTCCAGGAATCGACGCATCTGTCGATAAATTGGTATCAAAAGTGGCGCAGCATGTCTCTGATTCAGGAGAAGCAAAACATGGTGTTTACGATGCGCTGAAGGTGATCTCTGAGAAAGGATTTCAAATCGGACTTGCCACATCTTCCCCACTGAGACTCGTTGATGCTGTGTTAACACGTCTCGATATTCGTCAATATTTTACTGTCACGCATTCTGCAGACGCTGAAGAGTTCGGAAAACCACACCCGGCGGTTTATATTAAAACTGCGCAGCGTATGGGGCTCAAACCAGCTGAATGTATCGCGATTGAAGACAGCTTCAATGGTTTGCTTGCAGCAAAATCAGCGACGATGAAAACAATCGTGATCCCTGAATTAAGCCATGCAGAAAATCCAAAATTCTCTATTGCAGATATCCGTCTGGCCAGTCTCGCGGAACTTTCTGATAGCCACCTGGTCTGAATTAGATACGAAAAAGCCAGTCATCGACTGGCTTTTTCGTTAGCAAGATTGAAATTAACCGCGACGTGCTTTTACAGCATCCGCTAATTCACGCAGTAATACTTCTGAATCTTCCCAACCAATGCAGGCATCAGTGATACTCTGACCACTAACCAGCTCTTTACCTTCTACCAGATCCTGACGACCTTCAATCAAATGGCTTTCGACCATAACACCGATAATATGTTTGTTACCGCCAGCAATCTGACCACAGACATCGGTACATACTTCCATTTGTTTCTTGTACTGTTTGGAGCTATTTGAATGACTGAAATCAATCATCATTTTTGTTGGTAAGCCTGCTTTTTCAAGATCTGAAACAACCGCAGCAACATGTTTCGCACTGTAATTCGGTTCTTTACCGCCACGCAGAATAATATGGCAATCTTCATTACCTGCGGTAGTAACAATCGCAGAGTGACCAAATTTGGTGACAGACAAGAAGTTATGAGAAGCCGCAGCTGCACTAATCGCATCAATCGCAACTTTAGTTGTGCCATCAGTACCGTTTTTGAAACCAACCGGGCATGACAGGCCTGAAGCCAGCTCACGGTGAACCTGTGACTCAGTTGTACGAGCACCAATTGCACCCCAGCTCATCAAATCAGCCATATATTGTGGCGTGATCATATCCAGGAACTCAGTTGCAGTAGGAATGTTCATGTTATTCAGATCTAATAATAATTTACGACCGATACGTAAACCATCATTGATCATGTAGCTGTTATCCAAATAAGGATCATTGATCAGCCCTTTCCAACCAACGGTTGTACGTGGCTTTTCAAAATAAACGCGCATGACGATTTCAAGTTCGCCTTTCAGTTCTTCGCGCATTTTTACAATACGTTTTCCGTATTCCAACGCAGCAATCGGATCATGAATTGAACATGGTCCAATCACTACCAGTAATCGATCATCTTTATCAGTCAGAATATTGTGAATCGCCTGACGAGCATTAAAAGCGGTCAGCGTAGCAGCTTCAGTGGCAGGAAATCGCTCCAACAGTGCGATTGGGGGTAATAATTCACGAATCTCTTTGATTCTTACATCGTCTGTCTGATACATCTCATGACCTCTGACTTTTACGCGTTGTTATATGGTAGGCAATTCCAATTTGCCCGCTTCGGGCGAACCAATCTAGTAACATTGTTTCAATTCGTCAATGTTATTGTGCTCTCTATTCGCTGATACCGCATTCACAAGGTATAATGAACGGTAATTTTTAATTTAACTGGAGATCCAGATTGCGTTTTGATGAATTAACCCTGCATAAGCGTCTTAAAGAGGCTTTGGCACATCTTGATTATCAGGAAATGACTGACGTTCAGGAACAAGCCATTCCTCATGCTTTAATGGGGAGAGACCTTGCCGTTGCCTCAAAAACCGGCTCAGGAAAAACACTGGCTTATTTATTGCCGATGTTGCATCGTCTGTTAACCAGTAAAGCTTTTCTGACTCGTGGCCCAAGAGCTGTAGTTTTAGCGCCAACACGTGAATTGGCAAAGCAGGTATATGCGCAACTGAGATTTCTTATTTCAGCAACGAAATTGCACGCAAGTCTGGTTCTGGGCGGTGAAAACTTTAATGATCAAATTAAATCGCTGCAGAAAACACCACAAATTCTGGTTGGAACGCCAGGTCGAATCCTGAACCATCTTGAAGCCAGAAGTATTCGCTTTGATGGACTCGAGATGCTGGTGCTCGACGAAGCAGACCGAATGTTAGATCTAGGCTTCGCTGATGCATTAAAAGCGATTCATAGTGCAGCAAATCATCGCTTACGTCAGACATGGTTATTTTCAGCAACATTGAATGATAACGCGGTCGATATGTTATCCGGCTACATTCTGAAAGCACCACAGGTGATTACTGTCGGTGAGATGCATGCGATTCATGCAGATATTAAAGAAACTTTCTATCTCTGCGACCATCTTGATCACAAAGAAGCCCTTCTGGGGCATATTTTATCTCAACCAGATTTCCAGCAAGCAATTGTATTCCTTGCAACCAGGGAAGATACACAACGTCTTGCCGATCGCTTTCAGGCATTAAATATTTCCGCACTCGCTTTATCGGGTGATCTTCGTCAAACACAACGTAATCAGGTTATTGATCAGTTTTCACGTGGCCATGCGAAAGTCCTGTTTACAACTGATGTAGCAGCACGCGGCTTGGATTTGGTAAATGTATCGCTGGTCGTGAATTTTGATATGCCCAAACTGCCGGAAGAATATATTCACCGTATCGGACGAACCGGCCGTGCAGGAAATCAGGGAAATGCGGTTTCGCTCATTAGTTCAAAAGACTGGCGTTCATTCCAAAACCTGCTGATGCTGCAACGCCGGGAAGTCACTTTCAGCACAATCGAAGGTTTAGAAGGCAAGTTTACAGGTAATGAAATAGCTGAGGGCAAGCGTTTTTCCGGTAAAGATTTGCATCCACTTGCTGCAGCGAAAATTGCGCAACAGAAAAAGAAATTTAACAAGAACGCTGCTGCAAAACCTGGTACCAAAAAACCAGTTAAACCGAAGAAAAAAGAAGGTTGGGTCAAAGATATCGATGGCTTTGAACCAATTCGTCGGAAAAAGGTTGCTTCACCTACTGCCGAAACCGTCAGCAGTAACGAACAAGGCAAACTAGAAGATTAAGGCTTCCACGCTGCTAATGTTTCCCAAGAAGCTTCAGCAACATTGAGTGTTGCCTGTACGAGGCCATCACAATTACTCCGTGACTCTCTGCAGGCAATCTCAAGCTGTGCGCACATATCTTGTAACGCCATTGCACCGATAGATCCTGCACTACTTTTTACAGCATGTGCATGCTTCGCAGCGTCGGCGTAATCTTTTGTCTTCGCTAAGTCAGGTAAAGCCTCCAAATGTTCCCTACTTTCTCGTAGAAAAATCTGAATCAGTTGACTGACCAAAGTAGCACTGGTTTCACTCACTAGCGCTTTCAGTGTATTTTCATCAATGAGTGGTTTTGCTGAGCCCAGCGTAGCAGGCGTCGGTTGAACTTCAGGTAAAACACGTTTTGCCGGGTCTTTATTCGCCTGAGCCCATTTTTCCAACACGCTGAATAATTGAGTTCTTTGTAAAGGCTTGCTCAAATAATCATTCATTCCTGCTTCAAAACATGCATCCCGATCATGAGCAAA
>QKFI01000299.1 GCA_003251455.1 Tolumonas sp. | reverse complement strand
TCTTACCTGAAATCGATGGGCTTAGGTAAAGTCTGTGCGCTGATCACCGATGGTCGCTTCTCTGGTGGCTCATCAGGCCTGTCAATCGGTCACGTTTCTCCAGAAGCAGCAGCTGGCGGTAACATTGGTCTGATTGAAAATGGTGATCTGATCAGCATTGATATTCCGTCCCGTACCATCGATATCAAAGTTGATGATGAAGTACTTGCAACTCGTCGCGCTGGGATGGAAGCCAAAGGCAAAGCAGCCTGGAAACCGGTACATCGTAATCGTCCGGTTTCTGTTGCCCTGCGTGCCTATGCAAATCTGGCAACCAGCGCCGATAAAGGTGCGGTACGCGATCTCAGCAAGCTGGGAGACTAACCATGAGCGACACACAACCAGAGGCTGGCGATTATCTTCGCAAGATCCTGTTGTCGCCGGTGTACGAGGTGGCGAAAGTCACCCCGTTACAACCGCTGAAAAAAATCTCCGATCGCCTCAGCAACCATGTGGTGCTGAAGCGTGAAGATTTACAGCCGGTACACTCATTCAAGCTGCGCGGTGCCTATAACAAAATTGCCGGTTTAACGGAAGAACAGAAACAGCGCGGCATCGTGGCTGCGTCTGCTGGTAACCATGCCCAAGGGGTAGCCCTGTCTGGTGCCAAACTGAAGATCCCGGCAATGATTGTCATGCCAACCACGACACCAGACATCAAAATTGATGCGGTGCGTCGGATGGGCGGTAATGTCGTGTTGTTTGGTAACAGTTTTGATGAAGCGTATGCCGAAAGCCGTCGTCTGGCTGCAGAACACGGTTTTACGATGATCCCTCCTTATGATGATATCGATGTTATCGCAGGTCAGGGAACCATTGGTCGTGAACTGCTGGAACAGGACACCCGTCTGACGCACGTGTTTGTGCAGGTCGGTGGCGGTGGCCTCGCAGCCGGCATCGCGGTTTATATCAAACAGTTACTGCCGAACATCAAAGTGATCGGTGTTGAAGCTGAAGGCTCTGCCTGTCTGAAAGCGGCCTGGGAAGCTGGCGAACCGGTGAATCTGTCACGCGTTTCCCTGTTTGCGGATGGTGTCGCGGTGAAACGCATCGGGGACGAAACCTTCCGCGTTTGCCGTGAATATCTCGACGAAGTCATTACCGTGACTAACGACGAGATCTGTGCCGCACTGAAAGATATCTTTGATGATACCCGCGCGGTTGCAGAACCATCCGGTGCGCTGTCACTGGCAGGCCTCAAGAAATATGTGGAAACCACACAAACCCGTGGCGCACGGATGGCGGCCATCCTGTCTGGTGCCAACGTGAATTTCCACAGCCTGCGTTATGTATCCGAGCGTTGCGAGCTGGGTGAAAAACGTGAGGGCGTACTGGCCGTCACCATTCCGGAACGCAAAGGGGCTTTCCTTGAGTTTTGCCATATTCTTGGCAAACGCATGGTCACCGAGTTCAACTACCGTTTTTCTGAAGACAAAGAAGCCACAATTTTCGTGTCTGTACGTCTGAATAACGGCACCGAAGAACTGTTGCAGGTAATTGCGGATCTGCAAAAAGCAGATTATCCGGTGCTGAACATCACGGATAACGGTCTGGCGAAGAACCATGTTCGCTATATGGTTGGTGGCCGGCCATGCCAACCGGTACAAGAACGCTTATTCAGCTTTGAGTTCCCGGAACAGCCGGGTGCGCTGCTGCGTTTCCTTGAAACACTGGGCTCGCATTGGAATATTACGCTGTTCCACTACCGTCACCATGGTGCCGATTACGGCTACGTGCTGTGCGCGTTTGAAATGACGGATGAAGACCTGCCTGCCTTTAATCAGCATCTGCAGGAACTGGGCTACCCAAGCTGTGATGTCACCGATGACATCACGTACAAAATGTTCCTCGCACCACGTTAATCATCAAATCCCCTGCTTGCAGGGGATTTTTTTAACAACCAAATCGCCGGCGATACAGTTCATCAACCGATGAATCCACCAGAAAAATATTCAGTGGTTAAGCTTTATTCAACCAGTTGCAGCGGGCATAATAGAATGAACACTCTAAAATGAGACCATGAACCACCAATGTCTGCTGATAAATTGCCGTGGCAGAAACCACAGATCCCATTTCGACGTCTGATTCTGATTTTGTCACTCTGTTCTGCGTTTGCTCCGTTTGCGACCGATATGTATCTGCCCGCTTTTGGTCAGCTGGTCGATCATTTTCAGACGGATGCCAGTCATATCGAAACGACCGTCTCGTTCTTCTTTTTGGGGCTGGCGGTCGGACAAATCCTCTACGGCCCCTTGATCGACCGCTTCGGACGAAAAAAACCCATGCTGGCCGGGATTGGGATATTCCTTCTGGCGACGGTAGGCTGCCTGCTCGCACCAGATATCGAATCCTTTATCGTCATGCGATTGCTGCAAGCGATTGGCGGCTGCTGCGGCATGATTATCGGCCGGGCCATCGTAAGCGATCTGTTTTCACAACATGAAATGGCTCGGGTGATGTCATCCCTGATGATTGTGATGTCACTGGCACCGATCTGTGCGCCGCTGATTGGTGGCTGGCTGGTAACGCATTTTAACTGGATCAGTGTCTTTCTGGCGTTACTGGTACTCGCCGCAATTTGTGGTGTTTCCGTGCTATTCGGCTTGCCGGAAACAAAGTCGCCGCATCAGAAATCGTCAGGAAACCTGCTTCACGGCTATCTTACCTTAGTGAAACGTCCGGCTTATCTGGTTCCGGCACTCAGCGGCAGTCTGACGCAATCCTGTATGTTCGGTTTCATTACCGGCTCCCCTTTTGTGTTCCTGCATTATTTTGGGCTGAATGAACAACAATACAGCTGGGTGTTTGGTTGCGTCACATTCGCATTCATTATCTCAGCGCAGCTCACCAAAATGGCGTTACGCCGTTACTCACCGAAGCAGATTTTTGCTAAAGCTCTGCTGGCAAACTCCCTATTCGGCATTGCTTTATACGCAGTCTCTGAAACCAGCCAGATGTGGTTGTTTATCATTCCACTCTGGTTGACGATTGCCACGTTAAGCTTTCTCGGCGCAACGTCAACTGCCTTAGCCATGTCAAAAGCAGGCGATCATACCGGGAGTGCATCAGGCCTGTTAGGGTTGCTGCAATTCGGTTGCGGCTTTATTGCCAGTAGCACCATTGCCGCCACGCAGAATGGTACGCCTTATCCAATGACGATGACCATGGCTGCATGCGGCATCCTCGGTACCATGCTTTGGTTTATTGGCTCATCGCGGCAAAGTGTCGAATAATCCAGTCTCGAATATATTGTTGCACCGGATCATGCTCATGCAGCCGGTGCCAAGCCAGTTGTAGCGTCGCACTCACCTGTTCCGGCGCAAAAGGTCGCATCACCAGCTCATTAAATAACGGATGATCGGCGACCATAATTTCCGGCAAAATCGACACCATTTCACACTCCCGCAAAATCGCCGGTATCGACGTAATTCCACCTGAAGTTGCCATGATCTGACGGGAAAGTCCGTGTGCGGCAAAATAGTTATCAATGATAGTGGCGGTTTTATAGGAATAATTCGATGCCAGATGCGGCAACGCCGCAAGGTGTTCGATGGTCATATCAGAGCCAAATTGAACCTGATTTTCATCATAAATGACAACAAACTGACTGCTGATTAATTGCTGCTGTAAAAATCCATCACCGGCGTCCCACTCATTGCCAATGATCGCCATGTCAATGCGCCCCAGCGTGAATGATTCAGCTAATTGAACCATGGGT
>QKFI01000293.1 GCA_003251455.1 Tolumonas sp. | reverse complement strand
GCTGGAGTCATTTGACAAGCAACAAACTGGCGCCAGATCAGGTCATACAGACGAACAGCATCAGACTCCATATCTTTCAGTGAATCCGACTTCACTGAGACATTCGATGGTCGAATCGCTTCGTGTGCTTCTTGTGCGTTTGCTTTTGCACCATAAACATTTGGTGAAGCCGGTAAATATTTTGCGCCAAAATTTTCGCCGATATATTCCCGGACTGCATCAACTGCTTCCTGACTCAAGTTTGTCGAGTCAGTACGCATATAAGTGATATGACCAGCTTCGTATAAACGCTGCGCCATCATCATGGTTTTCTTAACACCGAAACCGAGTCTTGTGCTTGCAGCCTGTTGCAATGTTGACGTAATAAATGGTGCAGACGGTTTGCTGCTGGTTGGCTTATCCTCGCGGTCACGAACCAAATATTGTGCATTCTGTAATAACTGCACTGCAGCCATCGCATCCTGCTCATTTTTTGGATCAAATGTCTTACCGTTCTTGGCTGCAACCGCTAAACGTAAAGCTACATTTTGTTTGGTCTTTGTATCAGCATGAATATCCCAGTATTCTTCCGGAATAAATGCTTTGATCTCACGTTCTTTTTCAACAATCAAACGAACTGCGACTGACTGAACGCGCCCTGCTGACAATCCTCGTGCAATTTTTTTCCAAAGCAACGGCGAAACCATATAACCGACGATGCGATCAAGAAAGCGACGAGCCTGTTGGGCATTTACACGCTCGATATTTAGCAGGCCGGGATGCGAGAATGCGTCTTGAATTGCACTTTTTGTAATTTCGTTGAATACGACACGTTTAAACCGGTTTTCATCACCACCGATTAATTCACGTAAATGCCATGCAATTGCCTCCCCCTCGCGGTCCAAGTCGGTTGCGAGATAGACGGTATCAGCATCAGCAGCGAGAGAACGTAATTCGTTTACAACCTTTTCTTTGCCCGGTAAGACTTCATAGCGAGCCTTCCAATCATGCTCCGGGTCAATCCCCATACGGGAAACTAAACTTTGATACTCTTTTTGCGCTTTATCAGCAGCACTAGGTTTAGTACCTCTTTTAGCTTTAGCATCTTCTTTCTTTTCAGATGCGCTACCACTTGTGGGTAAATCGCGAACATGACCAACACTGGATTTAACTATAAAGTCTTTACCCAGATATTTATTGATGGTTTTGGCTTTTGCCGGGGATTCTACGATGACCAGTGCCTTGCCCATACGACCGACGATTTCCTTATTAACACGCAAAAAATAAGCAATTTTTAGCCTTTGCTGATTTACGGCAAAGGCTTTTCTTTTTTATAAAATGGTTGGAGTAACGTTGATAATCAACTTTTATTTACAAATTTTTCTAAAAAAACTGTGCATTGAAACTCAAAATGGTGTTTTTATACGCTCCAGAACGCGGAATATACCTTGTTCAACCGCAACTGATGCAGCATGAGATAACCTTTCCGATAAACCTTTTTTACCGCGATAAGTCACTTTAATCACTTGCTTTTGCTCAAACTGATTCAAAATGAAATCATCGCTCGTCTTAAGTTCATCAACTAATCCGCGTTTCTTTGCTTCAGCCGCCAGCCAATGCTCGCCGGTCGCAATCTGATCAATATCAATACGTGGTCGATGTTCACTGACAAACTGTTTAAATTGCTGATGTACGGTTTCTAATTCTTCTTTGAATTTCTGACGCGCTTTATCATCGTTCTCACCAAACAGTGTTAACGTACGTTTAAATTCACCTGCAGTATGAAGCTCAATATCGACATCATGTTTTTTTAATAAGCGATTAAAGTTTGGAAGTTGCGCAACGACGCCGATAGAACCAACGATAGCAAAAGGCGCCGCAATAATTTTTTGCGCAACACATGCCATCATATACCCACCACTTGCTGCAACTTTGTCGATTGAAACGGTCAAAAATAAACCGCGGTCACGCAGACGTTGTAATTGAGAGGCTGCCAGTCCATATCCATGAACAACACCACCGCCGGATTCAACCCGGACTAACACTTCATCATCACTGTTAGCCATCATCAGGACTGCAGAAACCTCCTCCCTTAAGGATGAAACTTCTTTTGCATCCATGCTTCCTTTGAAATCAATGAGGAACAGACGCGATTTGATATTATCGTTCTTATGCTTTTTTTGTTCCTTCGCTTCTTTTTTCAGCTGTTTTGCATATTGTTTTTGCTGATCTTTATTCAGTAAAGATGCTGTAAGATGACGTTTGTTTTGTGTGTATTCTTCTGTTAAATCTGTGATTTCCAGCGCACCTTTCTTTGCTTTCTGGCGTGAAATAGCTGCGATAATTGAAACAAGACCAATGACGATTATTAAAACCAAGGTGAAACCTTTGGCAGCAAATAACCCGTAGTCATATAAATATGGCATTCGTGCTCTCCCTATAATGCAAAACAGGTGCATTCTACGCATAGAAGCAGGCATACTAAAATAGTTAAATATAAATAGAAGAAAATTCAAATTAGGATTGGGAGATACGAGATAATGTTCCGCCCTAAAAGTACATTAGAACAATGGCGTATATTTCAGGCAGTCGTCGAGCATGGTGGATATGCCCAAGCGGCAGAGAAATTAAATAAAAGCCAATCATCACTAAACCATGCGATTGCGAAACTACAACAAACGCTTGGTGTTGCATTACTTGAGGTCAGAGGAAGAAAAGCATATCTGACAGATGCCGGTGAAATGTTTTTGCGTCGTGCAAAGCTCATGAACCAGCAAATGCAAGAACTGGAATTACTCGCTCATAATATCCACCAAGGGTGGGAAGCTGAAGTCAAATTAGCGGTTGAAATTGCGCATCCTCGCCGAGCATTAAATCGTGCTTTGCAGAATTATTATCCACTTTCTCGGGGAACTCACTTACAGATGTTTGATTCTGTGTTGAGTGGTACCGAGGAAATAATCCATGAGTCACGCGCAGATATTGTGATAGCAGGGAATATTCCAAAAGGTTTTCTCGGCGAACCGCTCGCTGAAGTCACGTTATTCCCGGTTTGTCACCCTCAACACCCCATGGCACAGGAAAGCACCCCGATCACTGCTGATGAATTAAGTCAGCAATTGCAAATTGTGATCAGGGATACAGCGCGCAAACCCAGAGAAATGACGGGCTGGCTCAAAGCAGAACAACGTTGGACTGTCACCAACTTTAATGAAGCAATCGAAATTATTCTCTCAGGGATGGGTTTTGCGTGGATTCCACAACACATGGTTGAAGGATTTATCCAACGGCAACAATTACATCGCATTCAGATGCGAGAAGGAAATGAACGTAAGTTTTTCACGCACTTGATTATTCCTTCTCCTGAGCGTCTTGGTCCAAGCGCAAATACTCTTTTGGACTGTCTGAGAATGGCACACCCGTTATCTGCAGCATATTGGCAAAACAATGCAACCACACCGGACGTAGCACCGTCTGATTCGTCTACAATGATTTGATCCGGGAGATCGCAATAAATGACAATAGGGATAAAACGAAAGCACATGCAAACACACCATGGAAATCAAACCACTCCGTGATTACACCAGCAAGCGTACCCGCAATGATGCCACCGCAACGAATGCTGTTTGTAAACAGTGTCGAAGCATATCCAGGCATCAGATCCTGAAAACAGGTCATCCCTATTCCGGCGATGATACCAATAAATAAAGCGTTTAAACCCTGTGCTACAAATAGCCAAATAGGCATATCAAACATCAGCAGCATGATGTAAAAGCATATGGCTGCCGCTGATGAGATCAGAAGAAGGTGTTTATTACCGATCTTAAGACTATATCGCCCCGCAATAAGCATCACCGGGATCTCAAGCCCTGCAGCCAAACCCATTAACCAGCCAGCCCATCCTTGCGGCCAATGTAATACTTTACTGATATAAAGCGGCATCGTGATGAGATACATGCTGTTACAAGTCCATAATAAAAATGAACTGATGAACAGCAAAAGTAGCGGTTGATTTTGGAAAAGATGAATCTGTTCAGTGTTTGATTTACGTTCTTGTCGCGGAATATCCGGCAAAAACATAAAAATAATAAAGACACACAGTAGATATAAGACGCTAACGCCAAGAAACAACCGTGTAAAATTAAAATGTGCTGCGATGAAAAAAGCCAACGGAGGCCCGATGACCCAAGCCAGTGAAAACTGTGCTCTCATCACTGTACTAAACGTCACCGCTGCTTTATTGGCGGCGTCTGTATATTCTCGAGCTAGCGCGTATAACTGTGGGGTCATTGCACCACATAAACTCATTAGCAAAACACCAACCGAAACCAGTATCAGAAAGTGACGATCGAACGCATATAAAACACTCCCGATAACACCTGCAAACCCACATAAAATGATGAGCGCTTTACGCTTTTTCATTCTGTCAGAATATTTCGCGATGACCTGACCGACAATGACGCCCATAACGGCATTGACAGTAAAAAATAATCCAACCAAAAATGGACGAACCTTTAACTCATCTGAAAGAAACAGACTTAGTACAGGAACTAAAAAAGCAATTGCTAAACCTGTAAAAAAAGTGACTGCCATAAAGCCAATTTCTGTTGGACTACTGATAAAAGAAGGCAGCCAACCTTTTGATCTTTTCTGTATTAAATCTTGCGTCACTTTGCGTTTACTCCTAGAGTGACCATCTCGTTACAAATTAACACAAAAACAGGGATGCATGATGTTTGATTTCGATAAAATCATCGATCGCCATGGCACAAACAGTCTGAAATGGAACAAATATAAAGACCAAGATATCATTCCACTATGGGTTGCTGATACAGATTTTATGGCACCTGAAGGTGTCATCGAAGCACTGAAAAATCGCGTCAATCATGGTATTTTCGGCTACAGCCGCCCTTCAGCCCGTTTAGTTGAACTAGTAATTCAACGCATGAAATCTCTCTATAACTGGGATATTGAAGCGGATTGGTTACTTTTTATGCCCGGCGTTGTTCCTGGGCTGAATTTCGGAATTAAAGCCTGGTGTCGTCCGGAACGTCATGTTATCACACCAAAGCCGGTCTATTATCCATTTCTTTATGCCCCAGAATACAATGATCGCCCAGCT
>QKFI01000177.1 GCA_003251455.1 Tolumonas sp. | reverse complement strand
ATATAAGGTCGCTGCGATTCAGATGAACAGTCAGAATGTTGTCAGTGACAACCTGATTCTGGCGGCTAGTTTGGTTAAATCTGCCGCGCAAGCAGGTGCTCAATTTATTCTTCTACCCGAATATTTCTGCTTTATGGGAAAAACTGATGCAGAACGAGTCGCATTGGGCGAACCCTACGGTAACGGCCCGATTCAGTCTTTTATCGCAGAACTGGCAAAAACACATGCGGTCTGGATTTCTGCCGGAACGATTCCACTGATCAGCCCTGAAGCGAATAAAGTTTATAACAGTAATCTTTTATTCAACGATGCCGGTGAATGTGTCGGACGATACGACAAAATTCATCTGTTTGGTTTTGATAATGGCATCGAATCTTATGTGGAAGCGGATACGCTCGCGGCAGGGAATACGATTCAAACCTTTTCCACGCCCTTGGGGAATGTCCGGGCATCCGTCTGTTATGACCTGCGCTTTCCTGAACTTTACCGTCAGAAACCTACCTTTGATGTGATCACCATGCCGGCAGCTTTTACCTTTACAACAGGTGAATGTCACTGGGAAACCATGTTGAAAACGCGTGCCATTGAAAACCAGTGTTATGTCGTTGCAGCTGCACAGACTGGTATTCATCCAAATGGGAAGCGGACGTTTGGCCATAGCATGATTATCGACCCATGGGGCAAAGTGTTGGATCAGCAAGTTTCAGAAAATGGTTTTGCCTTGGCAGAACTTGATTTTGATTATCTCAATACAGTCCGGCGTGATCTACCGGCACTGAAAAACCGAGTCTTTTTTTAATTTTTAATCGCGATTAAACCAGTAGAAGGAACTCTCAATGAAAAAACTCAGTCTGTTCATGTTAACCCTTGGTGTTTTGTCTTCAGCGTCAGCATTTGCCGCAGAACAAATGCGTTTTGGTCTGGAAGCTGAATACCCACCATTTGAAAGCAAAAATGCAAAAGGTGAGCTGGAAGGGTTTGATATCGAACTGGGTAATACCATTTGTAAAGTTGCGCAGTTGCAATGTTCTTGGGTAGAAAGCAGCTTTGACACGCTGATCCCAGCATTGGATGCGAAAAAGTTTGATGTGATCAACTCAGCAATGAACATCACTGAGAAACGGAAAGAAACAATTGATTTCACTAATCCAATTTACCGTATTCCTTCACAGTTGGTTGCGCGTGCAGATTCTGGTTTAGAACCGACCGCAGAAGGTCTGAAAGGCAAAAACATTGGTGTGTTACAGGCATCCATTCAGGAAGTCTATGCAAAAGCGCATTGGGAACCAAAAGGTATCACCATCACTTCTTATAAAGATCAGAACATGGTTTACAACGACATGGTCAATGGTCGTCTGGATGGTACGCTGGTGATGGCTGCCGCTGGTCAGGCAGGCTTCCTTGATAAACCAGAAGGGAAAGGTTATGCCTTCATCGGCAAACCAGTTGAAGATACAAAAATTCTGGGAAGTGGTATCGGCTTCGGTTTACGCAAAGGTGATGATGCCCTGAAAGCAAAACTGAACGCAGCCATTGATCAGGTTCAGGCCGATGGCACTGTGACCACATTAGCGAAAAAATACTTCAAAGGCTTCGATGTTTCTGTGAAATAAGCCTTTCTGCAATGATGAATAAAACCGGAACAATACAAAGTTCCGGTTTTTTATCGCTTCAATTTTGTTTTTCAGGAATTTGTCATGCCACAACAGGGTGTTCATCTCTCGTTTCCGACGCATATTTTACGCGGTAAAGCAGCTATTCATCAGTTAAGTTCCTACCTGGGGCATTATGGCGATCGACTGTTTGTCCTGGGTGGAAAAACTGCGCTCTCAGTCGCGCTACCGCGCCTGCATCAGTTATGTGCAGAGCAACCAGAACTGTCTGCAACTAAAATTGTTCGCGAAGCCTGGCATGGCGGTGAGGTACATCAACAGAATATTGACTTGCTGGTTGAGCAGGTGAAAACCAGTCAGGCAAATGTTGTAATTGCAATCGGAGGGGGTAAAGCCCTTGATATCGGCAAAGTGGTTGCGCAGATTTGCCAGTTACCGGTGGTGATGATCCCAACCATTGCAGCTACTTGTGCTGCCGTCTCTGCAGTATCTGTTTTATATGATGAAGCGGGTCACTATGTTGGATTGTTCAAACTCGACAAAGCACCCGATATCGTCGTATTAGATCCGGATCTTATTGCAACAGCACCTGTTCGCTGGCTTTCTGCAGGATTAGGCGACACGCTGGCGAAGCTCTATGAATATCGCGTGATCTCAGGTGGCCAACCTGATTACAGCCTGAATATGGCGGCGTACCTGCAAGGGCAACTCTGCTACCTGCTCATCGAACGATTTGGTGGTGCAGCATGTGGGGAGGTCATGCGCGGTGAGGGTGGCAGCGCTTTAGAACAGGTGATGGATGCGATTTTCATTTATGCCGGCTTCACGTCAATTATGGGCATTGGCGATCACGTTGCCGCAGCACATGCATTATTTGACGGATTCACAGTGCTGGAAAAAACACGTGAATTTGGTCATGGCTTGTTAGTGGGTTATGGAAATCTGTGTTTGCTTGCGTTGGAAGAACGTTCTGATGCTGAAATTCTGACGGCGATTCAATTAGCCAGACAATGTGGTGTGCCTGTTTCTTTAAAAGAAATTTCGGAGTTAAATGAATACGAAATTGCACAGATCATCGAAACCGCAATTCAAACACCAGATATGCAGAATATGCCGTTTAATGTCTCAGCGACCATGTTGCGTGATGCGATCCATCGTGTTGACCGACTCGCTGAACTGTGAGGGATTGTAATGAGTATAAAATCCAGAAAAATCGGAGTTATTGGTGTCGGGCGCGTAGGCTCTCACGTTGCCAGTGCTCTGATTTGTCGTTCTATTTGTGATGAAATCGTCTTGATCGATACAGACACAGCCAAAGTAGCCAGTCATTGTCAGGATCTGAATGACAGTACCGTGTTTGCCAAACACCCAATCAAGGTGACCGTTGGTAATTACGCGGATTTGGCTGATGCAGATATCATTGTTATCAGTGCATGTTGTCAGATTTTTGCCGAAAATCGGTTGAATGAATTGGCTGGCAATCTGGACATTATTGATACAATTATTCAGAACCTGAATGCAATTGATTATCGCGGGATTGTGGTCTCAATTACGAATCCGTGTGATGTGATCGCCTGCTATATTGCGAATAACACCAAATGCAATGTTATTGGCACCGGTACATTGCTCGATTCTTCTCGGTTTATTGCCGCATTATCACGTGAAACGGGAATTGCGCCAAAGAGTATTCAGGCTTATTGCTTTGGCGAGCACGGTGATAGTCAGGTGCTATCCTTCAGTACAGTCACTCTGATGGGTAAACCACTTTCTCAATTGACAAAAGATTCACCAGAGCGATTTGGACAACTGAATCAGGCAAAAATCACTGATGAAGTGGTGAGAGCCGGTTGGAAAATAGTGACAGGCAAAGGTGCAACCGAATTTGGGATCGGTCATGCGGCATCCGAACTGATTGAAACGATTTTACATAATGAACAGCGTATTTTGCCTTGTTCGGTTCGCTTGAATGGCGAGTATGGGCAGCACAATGTCTATGCCAGCGTGCCGTGTGTGTGGAATATATTGTTCAGCTAGAGCTTACGGACAAAGAAAAATTAGCATTTGCAGCCAGTTGTGAGTGTTTACGCAGTTACATCCCAGCCTGATGAAATGGGAATTATCTGGGGGCGACGCTTCCGGATAATTCCCATGATATCACTTCGATAATTCCGCTCATGATCAGCAATAAAGTTGTCTTGCATCTCATGCTGTTATGGCAATTTTCCGTTCTATAACCCCTTCAAAAATAAATACCTTTTTAAACGAGTATCACTGTTACCCAAGAACAAATTTATTTACGGGTCTCTTCATTATGTTTTTTTGGAAATTAATTTTGGATTATGGCCATAGGTTCAAATGAGATTTGATTGTGGCTCAGATCACATTTTTGGATTTTTATTTTTATCCATACTTTTTATGTGGTTTTTGATGGGTGGATCGCCATTTATAATTAAAAATCTTCCATTATTAATTTTGTTTGTCTATATTGAGTGGGAGATTCTTAATGATTTCTCTATCTCTATATGAGTTGCGATAGACGCTCCGGAACTTAAGCGTCTGAGTAATCCGTTTCTTGTATCTCGTGATTACATTCATGATAAGGGACGTAATATGAACGCATTTAAATTGAACAAAATACAGAAAGTGTTGGTTGCAACGTTATTGATTGGCATGAGTGCCGGTGTTTACGCTGCAAA
>QKFI01000255.1 GCA_003251455.1 Tolumonas sp. | reverse complement strand
TGATTCACTATCACAATAGAGAGGTAGTCAATATGACTACAGTAATCGCAGTACATGATGTAGATGATGTCGCTCACTGGCTGAGTTCACCGAAACGCGCTGAATTCTTCGGGGCTCACGGGATGACCGTGCGGACGTTTGTCAGTCCCGGCGGAGGCAACCGGGTGGGTCTCATCATCGAGAATGTGCCCAGTGTCGAAGCCCTCACAGAAGCGCTTCAGGGTGCTGATGCGGCCGAAGCAATGAAGTATGACGGGGTGCATCCGGACACTGTCGAGATTTTCGTAGCGTCATAGTCAGTCAGCAAGCCGAACAAAATGCTCAAGGCGACATCAAACCCAGGAGGCCCAAAATGACAGCTGGAGCGAATCGTGTTGTAGCGATCTATATTGCCATTACACCGAATGGGATGATTGCCAAACGAGACGACAACACGACTTGGATTTCTGAAATCGAATGGGGCATGTTCAGCCGTTTTGTCAATGATCACGGCAACATGGTTATCGGAAAGCGCACCTACGAAATTCTGGTCGCAAATGATGAATTCAAACGGCCTGAACTCGGGTCCATACGGACCGTCGTCTTGTCTGACACTCGCATTGATGTTCATGATCCTACTCATGTTTCCATCGCCTACTCACCGGGGGAGGCGCTCTCTCAGCTAGAGGAGTTCGCAACAGTCGTCATTGCGGGTGGCGGCAATATGAATTCGAGTTTCATGAGAGAAGGTCTTGTCGATGAACTCTTTCTGGATATCGAACCGATCGTATTCGGCAGTGGAATCCGAGTATTCGACGACGCCGACTTTGAGGTAAATTTGGAGCTAGTTGACGTGCACAGGTATGCCCAAAACGGGGTGCAATTGCACTACCGCGTGAAGCGGACGTAGGTGCAGCAATCTGAGTGCATATTTAATAAGGCATTAGCCTTGCCATGACAAACATGCCGATTTCCATCTTATCGGTGTGATAAGGAATTTCCGCAATAATGTCAAAACCGTTTCGTTGATAGAATTGCAGTGCTCTTTGATTCGTTTTTAAGACATCAAGCCAAATAACCGGCTGTTCATATAAGGTTGCAACCCGAATACATTGGTCAACTAACTGTTTCCCAATCTGCTGGTTTGTAAAAGCTTTTTTAATGTAAATCTTCTGAATTTCCAGTCCGGGAAAAGATTGATGTGCAGCCAGTTTATTCAGATTCAGTTTTGCAAAACCGGCTATTTCGTCATCGACAAATGCCAGCCAGTATTGATGTAATTCCGGATGTCTCAGACAAAAATCAACCGTAATCGGGGTGAAGTCTTCTTCAAGAAAGCTATCAATATCAAACCAGAGTTCAGAGAAATGTTCCAGATAGGTTTCCCGGCCGATCTGGATAATTAAATCGGTATCGCCGGGAGTTGCTTGTCTGATGGTAAGGGCCACGTTAAGACTTCCTGAAATAATTCAACTTATTATTCAGTTAGTGTAGTCGACCCTATATGTTTCGCGAATTGTCAGAACTTATTTGACGATTGTCAGTGAAGGGCGTTTTTTTACCGGCTCAGGTGTTGGTGTTTCCGGCTCATCAAGTTCATCTGCTTCATGCATGACATATTGGAACTGCTGATTATCGACCAGTTCAGTACCGTTCAATCCATTCAATGCAATTAGCTGATCGGTTCCAAAAGAGAGCCGGGTGACAACGCCACCGATACGACATTCAAAACTGATTGTATTGTCCGTATGAATAAAGTATTTCATCGCTGCAGGTGTTAACGAAAGGGTAACAAACCAGAGATGTTCTTCTTTATGAACATGCGGAACCAATGGTGCTGGAATCCAGGTGCTCAGTTCTGGTTCGCCTTCGCTGTTCAGATAGGATGCTAAAACTACCGCGTGAATACTTCTCACATCGTCATTTTCGCACATATCTGCATAGACAATATCAAATACAGCAGAGTTGATTTTTGCACATCGTTGGATATGGCGATTCAGATCGATCATAACTTCATCTTCCATTGTTCTGGATTACAGAAATATCAAAATTGTTGCGGGTGAGAGTAACGAATATCCAGCGGAACTACAAACGTTCGTGTTTCGAGAGACAGTCGTTACCCATCAACACCTGATTAAGGGCGTTCCTCATATTGAGGGATATCATCGTGAATTTCATCCCATGGCGCTTTTGAACCCACGAAAATATGCGCCATTGGTTTTACGTTGACAGGTGTATCGAGCGTACCGATCCGCAGACGTAAAATTTCGGGTTGTGCTGAGCGGCGGCTGTAAAGTGGCGAACCGCATTGTTTACAGAAAGAACGGAATACACCCGGAGTGGATTCGAATTCAGAAACGAATTCTTTTCCTTTTACAATATGAAATTCATCCGTTTTGACTACAGAGTTAACAGCATATGCGGCACCATTCGCCTTTCGGCATTTAGAACAATGACACATCATGGTCGGGCCTAATTCGCCGTCAATTTCATATTCAATCGCGTTACAAAGACAACTTCCTTTTAGCATGATGTACTCCTGAATATTAAGGCAGGAAAAATAAAGACACGGTTACTTGATTAAGTCTTCTGAGAGTAACCAGTTCACCACTAATTCAGCGGCTTTTGAACACACACTTAGATCTGCAGATGAAAGATAACGTAATTCTTCAATTTCTGCAGCGGCGGTTGCATTACCATCAAAATCAGCAAAATAACAAGTCAGTCGAACGACGGTTCCGGCTGGTTTGCCATCTGCTTGCGCTTCGAATGTAGCCGCATAGCGTATTGATTCTGGTTGTATGCTGACATTGAGTTCTTCAGATATTTCCCGGATCAGTGCAGCTTCATCAGTTTCATCGTTTTCCCGTTTACCGCCTGGCATATAAAAAAGCGTTTTTCCATAGGAACGTACGGCTAGCACTTTGTGATCTTTGAGGGTAATCAGTGCCAATTTATCAATAAATGAGGTCATAAAAATTACGGATTATTGGTTTAAGGCCATTATGGGTGCCTTGGATTTGTTTCGCAAATGAGGATGATCTGGTTTTGTTGATTGTTGATGGAAAGGCACAGAATAAATGTGTCTTTCTTTAATTGTTCCATTTTATGAAACGGTTAATCTGAAAAAGTGTGGTTTATCTCACAAATTTGCGGGCGTATTCTTATCCCATCGAAACGCAATAACGTTTCCGACAAACAAAAGCTAACTGTGATTAGCTAATTAAATAAAATATTTTGTGGAGTAATTAATTATGAAAACTACATTCGCTCGTATCGCTGCTGTTGCTGCTTTAACTTTATCTGCTCTGTCTGCCAATGCGGCAGTGGATTCTTACAGTGCTCACGGTTCAGTTGTTGCTGTTGATGCAGCAAAAGACAAAATCACGGTTCAACAGGATGCTGTGACTGAATTGGGTTGGCCAGCACGCACTTTCACCTACAATGTAGATGGTAATAACGTATTGAAAGGTATTTCAGTTGGTCAAACTGTTGACGTACAGTTCACTGCTGATAATGCTTTCAACGCTGATGCTCATTTTGTAACACCTGT
Source organism: Tolumonas sp. (assembly GCA_003251455.1). Taxonomy (GTDB): domain Bacteria; phylum Pseudomonadota; class Gammaproteobacteria; order Enterobacterales; family Aeromonadaceae; genus Tolumonas. The sequence continues at coordinate 263 of QKFI01000255.1, read as the reverse complement.
TTCTCAATAATCAGAAACAAATATCAAATAAGGGAGTTATGGGTAGTCATAGCTCCCATCATCATGTTTTCTGCCTGCCTTTTGGGGTTAATTGGTGCTCAGTATTTTTGATTGCTCCTGCCTTCTGATTTCTGAGCTATGTAAGCACTGATTTTACACTCCACGTTCCCCTCATTACGTTTTCATTGTTTTGAGGGGCTTTTTGGATCAGGAAAGAATTGCGCTTGAACCTGATGTGTTCAAAGCTTTGCGTCTGACTGTGA
>QKFI01000139.1 GCA_003251455.1 Tolumonas sp. | reverse complement strand
AATGACTGTCTTTTTACAGACACTGCTTCATTGATAATTTTCGAATTTCTTTTCGATTAATCAATTCTGCAAGTGCCCACACAGATTGCTTGATGATTTGTTAAAGAGCGCGACCGAGTAGGTCGTGGGACGCGCATTCTACGCTTTCCCGTTTTGTTGTCAACGATTATTTTAAACAACCGCACAACTTGAAATCTTACCAACTCACCGGAACCTCCAGCAATCCAGAACCGGTGCGGCTTGCGCCGTGTCAGTGAGGCGGCATTATAGGGAGCGTTTTTTTTCCTGCAACCCTATTTTTCACTTTTTGGTTTGTTCGGTTAGATAGTGTACAACCCACTATAAATACGGTTGTTTTTCATTCATTCACAACAAAGTTTGCTATTGCAGGACTGGATCAGTAGTCTTGCAGCATTCAATTAATACCTTTTAGTTGCTTCTTTATATGGATAAGTCACGCCAACAATTGTTAACCCGTTGGTTACGTCAACATCGTGCGCTCGCTAAGCCTTGGATTGGGTTGTGTGTTCTTTGCGGTACTGTTTCCACTTTATTATTGGTTGTACAGTGCTGGATTCTCGCATCTGTTTTGCATGGTTTAATTATAGAACACACGACCAGAGATGAGTTTTATCTATCTTTTCTTGGTTTGATCATGATCGCGTTATTGCGAGCAATGTGTAGTTGGCTTAAAGAACAATTCGCTTTCAAGGGTGCTACTCAAATCCGTCGATTTATGCGCAAAACGGTTTTCTCAGAACTTGAACGTCGCGGCCCCCTCTATGTTCAACGATTGCCTGTAGGCTCATGGTCCAGTTTGCTAGTTGAACAAATCGAACATTTACATGATTTCTATGCCCGGTTTTTACCGCAATCGATGCTTTCAGGGATTCAGCCATTCATTATTTTGTTAGTTGTATTTCCCATAAACTGGGCAAGTGGTCTGATCCTGCTTCTGACTGCACCATTAATCCCTCTATTTATGATTCTCACCGGGCTTGGCGCGGCTGACGCTAACCGTCGCAATTTTAAAGCACTAAGTCGGCTCTCAGCTCATTTTCTGGATCGGCTACAGGGACTATTAACGCTTCGGTTATTTGCCCAGCAAGAAAATGAAGGCAAGAAAATCTCGTTTGCTTCAGAAGAATTCAGAGAAAGAACCATGGAAGTGCTCCGGATGGCATTTTTAAGTTCCGCTGTTCTTGAGTTTTTTGCTTCTGTTTCGATTGCGCTGGTTGCAGTTTATTTTGGCTTTTCTTATTTAGGTCATCTGGATTTCGGTGACTATGGGCAGTTATCTCTTTTTACCGGCCTATTTGTTCTTTTACTTGCCCCTGATTTCTATCTTCCTCTACGTGAGTTAGGAGTACATTATCATGCGAAAGCTCAGGCTATTGGTGCAGCCGATCAACTTCAGACATTCCTTGAGGAAGATGTAGTTTATGTGGCTCAAGGAGCTACAGCATTAACATCTGATACAGCATGGCAAATAACTGCGACAGATTGTTCTGTGCTTTCAGTTGATGGAAAAGTATTGGCCGGGCCTTTCAGTTTTACTATTTCACAAAATCAATTTGTTGCAATTGTGGGAAAAACAGGTTCAGGTAAAAGTTCGTTATTGAATGCTTTGCTCGGTTTTGCGCCTTATACCGGTAGTCTCAAAATCAATGGAGTTGAACTTTCATCACTGGATTTACGCTGTTATCGCTCTCAGATCGGTTGGCTTTCGCAAAACCCTCGCCTCATGCCGGGTTCGATTCGTTCTAATTTAACGCTGGGTCACCCTGAAGTTTCGGAATCTACAATTTCCGCTGCGATTGAGCGTGCTGGTGCGCAAGATATCATTCATAGCAAAGGTCTTGAGTACCAAATCAGTGAGCAATCAGCTGGGTTGTCTGTTGGGCAAGCACAGCGAATTGCTTTAGCTCGAACATTAATGAAGCCTTGTCAGTTACTTTTACTTGATGAACCAACTGCAAGTTTAGACCGTGTTAACGAACAGCAAATCATGAGTGCTCTTTCCGCTGTTTGTCAAAAGCAGACGACGCTACTTGTAACCCATCGACCTGAACAACTGAAAGCTGCTGATGAAATACTGATGTTTTCTGAAGGCAGCCTGATTGGGCAAGGGAGATATGATGTGCTAATCCAACATCATGATGCTTTCCGTCATTTGTTGGCCAATGAAAACTCAACTCCGTTTGCTCAAGAAGGAGTGCCTCATGCGTGATTTGATTCCTTATCTCAAACTCTTTCGTAAACATGCAGGCATGATGAGCTTAGGCTTGTTGTTATCTATTTGTACATTATTGGCTGGGATAGGCCTGTTATCATTGTCAGGATGGTTTTTAACTGCTAGTGCGGTCGCGGGTCTCGCTGTAATTACCAAAGATCAATTTAATTACATGACACCTGCGGGTGCGGTTCGTTTCTTTTCGATTGTCCGAACAGCGAGTCGTTGGGGAGATCGCGTCATTAGTCATGATGCAACGTTTCGTGTGTTGACGACTCTCAGAAATGCCTTCTGGAAAAAACTGACGCCACTGTCCATCCACCAGCTTCGACAATGGAAACAAGGTGAGTTACTCAATCGTCTCGTGGCCGACATTGATGCACTCGATAATCTCTACCTTCGATTAATCACCCCTGTTGTTGCTGCATTATTGGTGATTAGCGCATTAACGTTAACGCTTTATTTATTTGATCCTCAGCTTGCTTTTTTTATGGGTGGCAGCTTATTGCTGATTGCATGCGTGATCCCATTCATTTTTTATCATTTGGGTAAAAAGCCAGGTCAGGCATTGGTGATCAAACAGAGTCTGTTACGCCAGACAACAACAACTTATCTGGCCAATCAAGCTGAATTGTTACTCTGTAATGCAGATCAAGCGTATTTAAACGAGATATTTTCGGCTGAAGACGCCTTGATTGAAGCACAGCAGAACATGATACGAATTAATGCTTTTGCTACTTCGTGCATGCTCGCATTATTAACGTTATTAATGTGTTTGATGCTGTGGTTCTCTGCAAATGGTGTTGGTGCTCATGTTCAGGCAGATCCACTTTCAGCACTGATGGTTTTTTTGGCGCTTGCATCTTTTGAAGCAATACAACCATTAGCTGGTTCATTCCAATATCTGTCATCAACACTCACTGCTGCCAAACGACTCAATGATGTCATGGATACATCTCCAGTTATCCAATTTGGTAGCAGAACAGAATTCGCAAGCTCTGGCGTTATTGAGATTCAAAACATCGAATTTACGTATCCTCAACAAGAGCATCCGGTGCTTTCATCGTTATCTTTAATGGTTGGAGATCAGGAAAAAGTCGCAATTCTTGGTGCTACGGGTTGTGGCAAATCCACCTTATTGAGTTTATTAACCAGAGAATGGGATGCTGCGCAAGGGCACATCATGCTTGATGGCTCTCCCCTATCTGATTTCTCCGAACTGGCTTTACGCAATTCAATGTCAGTCGTGAGTCAACGCGTTCATATTTTCAGTGCAACACTGGCGGAAAATTTAAAAATTGCAAAACAAGCTGCGACTGATGATGAATTGAAAACACTGTTGCATTTGGTAGAGCTTGACAATTTGCTCGAAGATAAACAACCCAATGGTGGTTTAAAACAGTGGATAGGTGAAGGTGGCAGGGCTTTATCTGGTGGAGAACAACGCCGATTATCTCTGGCTCGTGCGCTATTACATAATGCGCCGATCATGATATTTGATGAGGTTACTGAGGGACTGGACCCAGCCACAGAGCAACAGATCATGCGCCTGATTCTGAATTTATGTCAGGATAAAACCATTTTAATGGTCACACATCGGTTAACCGGACTGGATAAATTTGATCGGATTGCATTGATGGAAGCTGGTAATTTTAAAGAAATCGATTCACATATATCTTTAATGACCAACAACAATTACTACCGAAATTTATTTACACATAAAGAAGTTTAAAACCAACGCTATCGCATCACTAATAGCCTCTCTATAATAAATATAATTATTATTCAGAGGCTTTCTTCATGAAAATTCTGCCATTGTCTGTATTAACCCTTTCTTTGCTGACTGGATGCAGCTTATTTGATGTGCATACAAATCTGGATAAAGAAAATTTCACGGAATACTTCAAACCAAGTTCGGTTGAAATTATTGAGAAAGATAAACTGGTTGATCTGAATGTTTTACCATTGGGAACGGTTGAAGGTGAATCTTGTCAAGCTGATGATACTCAACCACAACCCAACAAAACTGAAGCCGTAACCCAGATGCGTCGACAAGTTGCTGATATGGGCGGCAACGCGATTGTTGTTGGTAAATGTATAGAAATGCCATCGACAGTAGATTGTAAAGCCAGTTTAGTCTGTTATGGACAAGGTTATAAAGTGAAAGAAACAAAATAAGCATGACCGTTTCGTCTATCACTGTTGAGACTATCGGCGTTATTCATTCGCCTTATAAAGAAAAATTTGCGGTTCCCCGCCAACCTGGGCTGGTAACCGCTCTCACTTCACGACTTGAATTTCTTCCACCTTACAATGACCCGCATTGTATTCGGGGTATTGAGGATTTTAGTCATCTTTGGCTGATGTTTGTCTTCAATCAAAATGATACGGACGATTGGCACCCTACCGTTCGTCCTCCTCGATTAGGCGGTAATCAGCGCGTTGGCGTTTTTGCATCTCGTAGTCCGTTTAGACCAAACCCGATCGGACTCTCTGTCGTTCAACTCATTGGTATTCATCATGAGCACGGAAAATTGTGGCTGGAGCTAGGTGGTGTTGATCTCGTCGATCAAACGCCGATCATTGATGTAAAACCCTATGTTCCCTTTGTCGATAGTATTCCGGATGCAAATGGTGGTTTTGCGCCTGAACCCCCAGTTACCATGGCAGTACAATTCGATGAGCAACTATTTCCCCGACTTCATGAGTTAGAGATGAAAAATCCGGGTTTGACGCTTTTTATTGAGCAAGTAATTGGGCAAGATCCACGACCAGCCTATCGCCAACAGACAGATGACGCTAAAATGTACGGCGTTCGGTTATTAACCTATAACGTGAACTGGCAAGTCAGAAACAATACTGCCGTTATTTGCTCAATAACGGATATCGAATAAGGATCACTTCATGATGCATGCAGCATGGTATCTCAGTTTTATTTTATCCGTCGTCCTGCTGATGTGTCAGGCTTGATATGACTGCACAGTAATCGGTTGATTACAGCAAAAGTTATCAAGAAGGGAATAAAATAAAAGGCGCTAATGCGCCTTTTATTTTAGGTATTCGAATTCTGGAATTGGTACCATTCCACGTGATTCAAGAAAGTTTAGCAAGGTTGCCGGACTATGATTCAATACACGCTCGTCCGGGAAATCGATGTCTTTCAGAATCTCAAGACTCTTCTCAAAATTACCCAGCGTATAAGCAATGTGTGAATCAGAACCGATACTGACAAATCCACCCGCATCTTTCACCGCCTGCGCAACCGCACGACAATTCACGTCACTACCAACCCGTGAATGCAGAAAAGACGAGTTATTGATTTCCAAGGCAACGTTATATTTACAAGCAGCTTCTGCGACCGCTTCAATATCAATCGGAAACTTAGGATTCCCTGGGTGTGTGATGATATGAACAATGCCGTTCTTCATTGCATTGACCATTGCTCTGGTATTTGTTTCACGATCTTTTGGTGAAAACACTTGTTCGTGAAAGCCAGCCAGGATGATGTCCAGTTCTTCCTTCATCCGGTCATTGCAGTCAATTTCCCCGAACTCGTCTTTGATGTTTGCTTCCATCCCCCGCAATATAGCAACGCCATCTACAACCCGAGGCACAATTCGCAAATTGATGAAATGCCAGGCATGTGGTGCATCCGTCATGTCAGGACCGTGATCTGTGGTCGCGAATAGAGCAATCCCTTTTTGTTTGGCTACGGTGATATACTCTTGCAGCGTACTGTAAGCATGCGTGCTGGCAATCGTATGAGAATGCGTATCGACTTTGTATTTCATCGTGTCGGTCTCCCGTAATTGATGTTGTCAGCATATCACAAAATGTTCAGTTATTGCTGTGGGTTAGCTGATTTAGCGTCATTGAAAGATTTCCCTTGGGTGGGTAACCCTCTGCCTGCTAAAATTTTCAATCTCTCATTATTGAATATACCCGGTTATTTTTACCGGTAGACACTATCTACAAAGGACTCAGCATGCGTACCAGTCAATACCTGCTTTCCACACTCAAAGAAACACCGAATGATGCGGAAGTAATCAGCCACCAGCTTATGTTACGTGCCGGGATGATTCGTAAACTGGCATCTGGCTTATACACCTGGTTGCCGACCGGTTTACGCGTATTACATAAAGTTGAAGCGATCGTTCGTGACGAAATGAATAAAGCCGGTGCGATTGAAGTTTCAATGCCAGTCGTTCAGCCTGCAGAATTATGGCAGGAATCAGGTCGCTGGGAACAATATGGTCCGGAATTATGTCGACTAACCGACCGTCATGCCCGTCCGTTTGTTTTGGGGCCGACTCACGAAGAAGTAGTCACTGCGCTGGTTCGCTATGAAGTAAACAGCTACAAACAGTTACCGCTGAATCTTTACCAAATCCAAACCAAATTCCGTGATGAAGTTCGCCCGCGCTTTGGTGTAATGCGTGGTCGTGAATTCATCATGAAAGATGCATATTCATTCCATCTGGACAAAGACAGTCTGGTTGAGACATATGGCAAGATGCATCAAGCTTACTGCAACATTTTCAATCGGTTAGGCCTGGATTTCCGTCCTGTGTTAGCAGATACCGGTTCAATCGGTGGTACGGGTTCACACGAATTCCATGTTCTGGCAAACAGTGGTGAAGACATCATTGCTTTCTCAACAGAATCAGATTACGCCGCGAACGTAGAAATGGCAGAAGCACTTGCTCCTGTTGGTGAACGCCCTGCAGCGACTCAGTCACCAACCAAAATTGCAACGCCAAATGTACATACAATTGCAGAACTCGCGGCATTCTTGAATGTTCCTGAAACCATCACAGTCAAATCGCTGTTGGTGAAAGGTGAAGCTGATGAAAACGGTGTATCAGGCGTTGTTGCTCTGATTCTGCGTGGCGATCATGAGCTGAATGAAATTAAAGCAGAAAAAATTAACGGCGTTGCTGCACCACTGACTTTTGCATCTGAAGAAGAGTTACGCGCTGTTGCTGGTTGTGATGCTGGTTCAATTGGCCCGCAAAACCTGAACTGCCGCGTCATTGTTGACCGTAGCGCTGCTCACTTAGCTGATTTTGTGACTGGCGCAAATGAAAATGGCTTCCATATTACCGGTATGAACTGGGACCGCGATATTCAAAACTACGAAGTAGCTGATATCCGTAATGTTGTCGAAGGTGATCCAAGCCCATGTGGTCAGGGTTCGCTGTTGCTGAAACGTGGTATTGAAGTGGGTCATATTTTCCAGCTGGGTACTAAATACTCAGAAGCAATGAATGCGACTGTTCTGAATGAAGCAGGTAAAGCAACGGTCATGGAAATGGGTTGTTATGGCATCGGTGTGACTCGCGTTGTCGCTGCAGCTATTGAACAAAATTTCGATGATCGCGGCATTATCTGGTCTGATGCGATTGCGCCATTCCAAGTTGTGATTATTCCAATGAATATGCACAAATCGGATCGGGTACAGGAACTGGCTGAACGTTATTATAACGAGCTGAAAGCTGCCGGTGTCGAAGTGCTATTGGACGATCGTAAAGAGCGTCCGGGCGTGATGTTCGCTGATATGGAACTGATCGGTGTACCTCATACCATCATCATTGGTGAACGTGGCATTGATAACGGTGTGGTTGAATATAAAAACCGTCGTGATGGTGAAAAACAAGAAGTAGCGATTGATGAAATCGTTGCCAAAGTTCAATCTTTACTCGCGTAAATAAATATGTCCAGAGGGCTGAGATCTCGGCCCTCTGTCAAACACAGTCCATTTATTTAGATTTTTTATTTAGACTTTCGGATACCAACGAAGCGTTAGCCCTTCTTCCTCGCCCTGTGCCAAAAATGACTTACAGGTAAACAAGCCACAAACCGCAACAACTTGTTCATCGTAACAAAGAACTGGCCATCCTTTTCGTAACCAAGGTGCGACCTGATATTCCTGCCATAATTTTTTCAGCTCACGTGAATGCGATCGATTTGCTGGTTGCAATCGAGTGGATCCGGCCAATCCGCTGCAAATTGTCACTTTCTCATGCTTAACAGGAAAACGAACTCGGGTGATATCGGTGGTTGAATGCGAAAATTGCAATTCACCTGAAGTCAGAAAACAGCTTGGCTGATTCAAATCGACATCATGAGGCACTATTTCGGGCCAACTTTTTTCGTAAAAATAAAGTTTATTCTGATAGCGGGAAACAATGCCCTTTTCCCATTTTAGTTGTGGTGTTGCATCCTCTCGTGACGATATCACCTGTTCATGAATATTCTGTAATTGCAGATAAGTCGGCACAGAACCTGTTAACTGTCGAAGCCACAGTCTGAGTAATTGGTTTTGCCGAGGCAGCGAGAACGTCGCGAATGTCGTTAAATCGAGGGCATCAGGGGTTGAGATGCAAGCAGCCAAATCGGATTCTGCAATCTCTGCAACCAAAGCTTCTTGCTCTGCACATAATTGCATACTCCGAGAGGCTGACTCCGTAAACTGAGGCCAACGGCTGTTTAGGAGCGGAATAACGGATTGGCGCAGAAAATTCCTATCAAAATCCTCATTCTGATTACTGTCATCTTCAACCCAGGTTAATCCTTCAGCTTCAGCCCATGCGGTCATACTTTGTTTATTCACGCTCAGGCATGGCCGAATCAAGCGGCCTGAATGAAAAGACATCAGCTCTGGCATACCAGCCAGCCCCCTCGGACCTGAACCTCTTTTTAAGGCAAGCAGACAAGTTTCGACCTGATCATCCTGATGATGCGCTGTAATTAATGTTGTACCAGGCTGCATGACCTTGCGAAACACGTTGTATCTGGCCTGTCTTGCAATATCTTCCAGACTTTGGCGATTCTTACGCTGTAATTGAACAAGTTCTATTTTGAGCGGTATATCCATTGCCTGACATGTCTTCTGGCAGTATTCAGCCCAAGCGTCTGCTTTCGGATTTAACCCGTGATGAACGTGGATCGCTTGTAATTCATAGCCTGGATGAACTTGAATGTACCGATGCAGGATCTCCAACAGCACTCGAGAATCAACACCACCGCTGAATCCAACAATCAGCGAACCGGGTTGTAATAATCGATCAAAAACAGTAAATAGAGTTGGCTGTAAATCAGAAACTCGCATGTGCGATACCATTCAATAAGAAACCAACTCATAGTATCAGAAGCCGGGGAACAACTTCATCCTCAAGCAAGCACTCAGGTTTCATCAAAACCGTCAGACAAGTTTTTTTTCATTTGTAACAGGATGGAAGCAAAAGCCTGCATATTTTCCGGGGGGATATGTCGAGTCATGTCATCCATCAGAATAGAGACTTCCTGGCGGATTTCATTCAATACATCTTCTGCAGCGGGGAGTAAAAACAGACGAAATGCACGACGGTCGGTTTCATCCAGACGTCGTTCGATCAACCCCATTTCCACCAGTTGATCGAGCTGTTTAACCAGTGTAATCGGTTGGATTTCAAGGATTCGAGCTAATTCAACCTGCCTTAACCCTTCAAAACGCTCAAGCCGTAATAAGGTGCGACTTTGCGCATGTGTCAATTTCAGACTCTCCATCTGTTGCGAGAAACGTCTTCTACTCAGACGTGCCACTTCCGAGAACAAAAATGCAAGTTCGGCATCATTCATGATCCGATCCTTATTCTATTGAGTCTGAAAATATAATAAGCCTTACCTATTATAGGTAAAGCGAATAATTTGCTTGAGATAAAACAAAACCCCTTTCGGGGCTTTTGACATTCTTATCGAGTTTCCAGTGGGTCAAAACTTTTGATCAGTTCATCTATCGCTTTCATTTGTTTGAGGAACGGTTCCAGTTTTGTTAATGGTAACGCACTTGGTCCGTCGCAGCGGGCGGAGTCCGGATCAGGATGAGATTCGATAAATAAACCAGCTAGCCCCACAGCCATTCCTGCTCTAGCCAGCTCGGTGACTTGTTCACGACGTCCGCCTGAAGCAGCACCGAGCGGATCGCGACATTGCAGAGCGTGTGTGACATCAAAAATTACCGGAGCACCTGCGCTGGCATTTTTCATCACACCGAAACCAAGCATATCGACAACCAGATTGTCATAACCAAAGTTAACACCACGCTCACACAAAATGATACGTTCGTTGCCACATTCGGCAAATTTATCGACGATATTTTTGACTTGGCCCGGACTCAGAAACTGAGGTTTTTTCACATTAATGACATTGCCAGTTTTTGCGAGTGCTTCCACCAGATCAGTTTGACGAGCCAGAAAAGCAGGCAGCTGCAATACATCGACAACTTCACCCACAGGTTTGGCCTGCCAAGGCTCATGCACATCAGTAATTAAACTAACGCCAAAGGTTTTCTTGAGCTCTTCAAAAATCTTCAGCCCCTCTTCCATGCCAGGACCACGATAGGAATGAACAGAAGAACGGTTGGCTTTGTCCCAACTGGCTTTAAACACCAAAGGGATGCCTAATTTGGTGGTGACATTGACATAGGATTCGCAAATTGACATCGCCAAATCACGCGATTCCAGTACATTCATGCCGCCAAATAGAACAAACGGCTTATCGTTTGCGACCTGAATGTTATTGAACTCAACTACTTTTGATTGCATGTTTTTCTCCTAATGGACAACAACTGTTCTGTCATCCAGTAAGGCCATTTGCACTTTTAACACGCTGGATACCGGATCTTTTGGGCAATGCTCAATAAAGTAAGCATAGTCACTGGCGGCAAGCTGTGGACATTCAAGTTGTTCATAGACGAGGCCGCGATCCCTGATTTCATAAGGATCATCAGGGTTCAATGTCAGGAGGACTTCACTACAGCGTAATGCTTCTGGTAATAGCTGTGATTGTAATAAGCAGCCTTTCGCAACGCTTAACAACCGCTTGATGATTTCTTTGTTCGATGCATGCGCAAGATGATCGCTGGTCAGTTCAGTGAGATTGCCTAGTGACGCTCTTAACATCAATGACTGATGTGTTTTGTCCCATTCAGCCCCGGTAAACGGATCAATGTACACGTCCTCTTCATCAGTGAAGTGAACTAAAAAGTTGCCGGGAAAGCAGACGCCACGCACACTTAATTCAACCGAATGTGCGAGGTTCATCAGGATGATGCCTAAGGTGACCGGTAAGCCTTTTCTAGATTTTAATACATCATCCAGCAGGCAATTTTCCGGCAAATAGTAATTCTCGGTATTCCCACTAAATTGCAGGTGATGATAAAAAGCAGTCAATAACTGTTTACGACGGTCAACGCTGCTACTCGCCGTTACATACGGACGGATTTCGTTGCGCAAAGTGCGAAGCATTGCTAAACCATCCATCAGAATCGGTTCTTCACGAATATCTTCCGATGCCATCAATGCAAGCATCGCAATATCTAAACTTTCAAAATCCGTATCCTGTCTGATGTTCATGTTTTTACTCTGCCGCTAATTTCCAACAACCACCCGTGACACGATCCTGTCCACCTAAATCCTGACGGGTTGTCACCTGACTAAAGCCACGCGCTTCCAACAATGCTCTGACCGATTCAGCCTGTTGCCAACCATGTTCCAGCAACAACCAGCCGTCCGTTTTCAGAAAATCAGGCGCATCATTGATGATTTCTTTAATATCCGATAATCCGTCATCTTCAGCGACCAAGGCCGAACGGGGTTCAAACCTGACATCCCCCTGCACTAAATGCGGATCATCTTCATCGATATACGGAGGATTTGAGACAATCAGATCAAATCCGGTCTCATTAAATTCACGGAACCAGTGCCCCTGTAGAAAATGAACCTTATAACCTAACCGCGCAGCATTTCGACGCGCCAAAGCTAAGGCTTCAGGTGATTTCTCAATCGCCCAAACACTGGAAGCCGGGGATTCTGATTTTAATGCCAGCGCAATGGCGCCTGTCCCGGTGCCGAGATCGAGAATTTTCGCAGCGGAACCCGACTCAGGTAAGAATGTCAGAGCCCATTCCACAAGCGTTTCCGTATCTGGTCTTGGAATCAGGGTCGATGGAGCAACTTCCAAAGGCAGCGACCAGAACTCGCGAACGCCCAGAATATAAGCAACCGGCTCACCACGTTCCCGTCGTTCTGCCAGTGCATTCACCTGTTCAACCTGAGAAGGCTCCAGTTCCTGATCAGGCCAGGTACGTAAAAATGTACGGGTACAACTCAGTACCGCACATAACAGACAATCGGCATCCAGTGCTGGTGTATCGCTGTGAGAAAAACGTTGAATCAATTGCTGACGTAATGAGCCGATTTGCATTAGTTACTCTCTGATAGTGCGGCCAACTGATCAGCCTGATATTCCTGTAACAACGGTTGCAATAAGCAATCGAGATCCCCTTCCATCACTTCAGTGATACGGTAAAGGGTCAGGTTGATGCGATGATCGCTGACACGCCCCTGCGGATAGTTGTAGGTTCGGATTCGGTCTGAACGATCCCCGGTACTCAGAATGCTGCGACGAGTTGAATCTGCTTCAGCGCGACGTTTATCTTCTTCCAGTTGTGCCAGACGTGCGCCCAGCACAGACATCGCCTTAGCGCGGTTTTTATGCTGGGAACGTTCATCCTGACATTCAACCACCAAACCGGTTGGGATATGGGTAATACGAATAGCAGAATCCGTTTTGTTGATGTGCTGTCCACCTGCACCTGAAGCTCGGAAAGTGTCCACACGAAGATCAGCCGCATTAATTTCAGGCAGTTCTTTCTCGGGAATTTCAGGCAATACCATGACCGTACAAGCTGAAGTATGAACACGACCTTGAGATTCCGTTTCCGGAACACGTTGCACGCGGTGACCGCCCGACTCGAACTTCATGACACCGTAAACGCTATCCCCTTCCATTTTGGCAATGATTTCTTTATATCCACCATGTTCGCCTTCGTTGGCACTCATGATTTCCATCCGCCAGCCACGACGCTCTGCATATTTAGAATACATACGGAACAGATCGCCGGCAAAAATCGCCGCCTCATCGCCACCAGCACCACCACGGATTTCAAGGAAACAGTTACTGTCATCTTTCGGATCTTTCGGCAGCAGCAATACCTGCAATTCTGCCTCAATCTGCTCAATCGCATCTTTGGCTTCAGAGTATTCTTCCTGAGCCATGGCTTTCATTTCCGCATCGTCACCAGCCAGCATTTCTTCGATGGCTTCAAAATCTGATTCAGCTTGTTGATAGCGACGGAAACAACCCACCACTTCGCCTAATTGAGCATATTCTTTGGTCAGACTCCGGAATTTTTCCTGATCTGAGATTACGTCAGGTTCGCCGATTAAGACCTGAACTTCTTCGTAACGCTCAATCAGTCCTTCCAGCTTTCTGATCACGGTGTCTTTCATAGTATTCCTATCGCTTTTACCTGATGCAGAGGATGCATCTTAAGTTTAATTGTTATTTTCAAGCCCAAGTGCTTGCGTAAGCAACATCAGACCTTCTTTGTCATCTTTTTCACCCGCATGACGCAATGCTTCTGTTGGCGAGTGAATGAGTTTATTCGTCAATTGCTCACTGAGCTGGGACATCAGGCGAACGGGATCTCCGCCCTGTTCAAGTTGTTTTAAAATTAACGCTAATTGTTCCTGACGGATCTCGTCTGCTTTTTGCCGGTATGTCCGTACCAGACTTTGTGCCGACAAGCCTTTAAACCAGCCCATGAATTGTTCACGTTCTTCCAGAACAATTTGTTCTGCATGCCGAGCCGCCTGCTCACGATGCCGCTGATTTTCTTCAACAATGTTCTGCAGATCATCGACGGTATAGAGATAGGCATCGGACAGTTCACCAACCTCTTCTTCAATATCACGAGGAACCGCAATATCAATCAACAGCATTGGTTTGTATTTTCGCTGACGCAACGCTCGCTCAACCATTCCTTTCCCTAAGATAGGAAGCGGACTGGCCGTCGAGCTGATCACCAAATCGACATCGGGTAAGACATCCGGTAGACATTCGCCTGCCATTCGCCTGCAATTGCCTGAGCCCGCATGATTGTCCGGTTTGCCACGGTCATTTGTTTCACCGATTGACCATGCAAATGCTGCCCTGCAAGTTCAATCGTCTCCCCAGCACCAATCAGCAACACATTGACCTGCGACAAATCACCGAAGATTTGCCGGGCGAGTGATACAGCCACATAAGCAACCGATACACCATAAGCACCGATTTCAGTTTCAGTTCTGACCCGTTTCGCAACACTGAACGTTCGTTGGAATAGTCGGTTCAGCAGTCCTTTGACAGACCCTTGCTTCGTTGCTTTATCAAGTGCCTGCTTCACCTGACCTAAAATCTGTGGCTCGCCCAATACGAGCGAATCGAGACCGGCTGATACTCGCATCAAATGTTTTACCGCTTCTGCATCCTGAAAATGATACAACGAAGGCTGTAGTTCTTCCTCAGGCAGATGCTGAAACTGGGAAAGCCAGGACGAAACCGACTCACTGCAGCCTGGA
>QKFI01000424.1 GCA_003251455.1 Tolumonas sp. | reverse complement strand
TAGCAAACCGTTACTTAGGATTATCAGAAAAACAAACACTGCAGACTTGGACGGTGATGGAAACCATCATCGGTACCACGGGTGGTCTCACTGCAATGATGATTTCTCTGTTCCTGTAAGGTTCTGAGCACAAAAAAGCCGTCAATAGATGACGGCTTTTTTTATGGAAAAAATTTGGGATTATTTGGCAGGAACCAATCGTTTCACAAAATTTGGCAATGCCAGTACGCCTTTGTGTGTATCCCCATTGTAATAGTTCAGCCCGGTTAAGCCGCGCGCAGCGACCCGGGCGTCGACTTCATCTGCAGTGGCACACGCCATACCCCATAAACCGCCATAAATCGCAATCGGCACCAGATATGGACGCACCACATGGAAATGTTGCTGCAAGCTACTCAGCAAACGAGTAAACCGTTCCGGATGAAATTGTGGCGATCCCACATGCAAGCTCAATACGCCATTTTCACCCAGCAAACGTGCGCAATCGGCAAAGAACTCAGCGGTATACAATGCTTCTGCATGACCTTGCGGGTCGGTCAGATCCAACACCATTAAATCGAACCGTTCCTGCGATGCTGCCACATAAGCCAAACCATCCCCGATATTCAGCTCCAGTCGCGGGTCATCGAATGCGCCCTGATGCACCTTGGCAAAATGACGTTTGGCGATATCAACCACGCCTTGATCCAGTTCACACAGCACCACACGCTGCATCGATGCATATTTCAGGAGCTGTCGTGCAGACCCACCATCCCCGCCGCCGAGAATCAGCGCAGACTTCGGTTCCGGATGTGCGATGCCCGGTACATGGTTAAGATTTTCATGGTAAAACCATTCGTCCGCTTCAGACGTCATCATGCATTCATCAAGACGGAAGACTTTCCCAAATTGAGGCGTATTCATGACTTCAACCGCCTGATAAGGCGTTTGGAATGTTTCCAGCGTTTCGGACACTCTGATCAGCGTGCCGACATCAGGCGTCAGCCACTCAACAATTTCTTTCATCAGGCCGCATCCTCTGTTGGCACTTCACCACGCGCAATGGTGTTCAAAACATCCTGTGTTGGTTGAAATGCAGCTTTCAGCGCCTCGTAAATCAACATCGCTTTACTGGTGTTGTCCTTGGTGTAGTTGCAGACAAAGATGTCGAGAGAGACATAGCTGTGTTCAGGCCAGGTATGGATCGCCAGATGCGATTCAGCTAATACCACGGCGCCGGTTGCGCCCTGAGGTTCAAATTGATAGAAGCTCTCGCCCACAATGGTGAGCCCTGAGGCAACCACCTTATCCAGACAGAATTTTCTGAGTGCCGCTGCATTCGTCAGCAGTGCATCATCTCCCTGACACCCGAAAAATTCCGCCAACAGATGGGAACCTTGCATTCGTTTTCTCCTTAATGCGGTGCAGACGATACTGCCTTTATCACCTTTATGGTCATAGTTAGAAAGGGAACGTTAATTTTAGCAAAAAACGAACAGGGAAAATTTGAACGAAGGCTGATATAGCGCAATTCAGAAAAAAGCCGGTCAGATGACCGGCGATAAGGCTGTTTTCTGGGTAGAACAAGTGTACTAATGCATCTCGTGGCTATAGTCTGAGCGACTATCAGCTTCAGATTCATTCGCCACAGGCGTTGTATAACCCATTTTTTTAGCATACAAAGCAGTGACAATTGGAACCAGTATGGATGTCACAATCACACAGGTCGCAACCAACGCTGTCGCAGCAGGCGCAACTTTGGCGAAAGCAGGGTTCATCTGAGCAATAATGACCGGGTTTGCGACAGCAGCACCTGCAGTAGAAGATGCAGCGAGACCAGCGGTTCCGTTTCCGCCGCCAATCAGGCGATCTGATAAAATCAGCGGAATACCCGTGATCAAAATCACCAAGACGCCCATCACTAAACCCAATAAACCGGTATCGAGGATTACGCCCAGGTTGATGGTATTCCCCAGCGCAAACCCAAAGAACGGGATCAAGATTTGTGTTGCTTTACTGAAGAAATCACGCAGATCGTGATCCAGATTTCCCAAAATGAAACCAATCAGGAATGGTAAAACCGCGCCAACAAAATGATGCGGCTGGAATGATGCCAGACCGGCAGAACCCAGAATCACCATCGTCATCAATGGACCAGATTCAATAGACATCAACACAAACGCGCCAGACTCTTCTTTTGAACCATACTGATTCATCAGACTGGCATATAAGCCGCCATTGGTCATATCCATTGCAGACACCAGCGCTAGCGTTGATAGCCCAGCCAGCATCCCGGTTTCAAAGCCATATTCCGGGATCAGATGTGATGCAACTATCGCGACAACCCAGGCAACAGCAATCTTAGTGATGACTAAAGTCCCTGATTTTCTTAATACAGTGCCGGTCGCACGTAAATCAATTGATGCACCAATACAGAAAAACCAAACAGATAGAATGGGAACCGTACCAGTGATTATGCCTTTGGTGAATGAACCGAAATACTCACCAGTATTCGGTGCCACCGTGTGTAAAATAGCGCCAATAAGCAGCGGAACCAACATTAGCCCGCCGGGGATCCGATCGATATTTGCCTTGATTTTCATTGAAATTCTCCGTCAGACACACCCTTTGGCATGTCTTTTTTTAACAACACGCAAACAACACGTGCTACGGAAATTTTCACGGCCAACTGCAGGTTATTCGCGAAAAAAACCAGTTGAACCATCGCAAACACAGGCTTGCTCCGGCGACGTATAACTAAAATCTATAACCATCTGGGTGAAACAAATCTTGAATACGAATTGATGGGACTGTGTGAAATTAAATTAGCGAGGCCGAATGAAACTTAAAATGACTGATGTCACAAATTAAAACATCGTTTCTTTTTTGTTTTTATAAAAGTGATTTTTGTCAAAAATAAAATAAAACATCGTTTTAATGATGTATCCAGCATTAATCGGATGGGCTAATCTTCTGATAAATATGCCGTCGAAGCACTCTGTTTAGGTCGGCTTGATAGAGAGGAAAGTCATGGATATCCGTCAAAGCATTCACAGTGAACATGCAAAACAGTTAGATACCGCCGGTTTACGCCGCGAATTTCTAGTAGAAAATATTTTCGCACCTGACAACGTCAGCATGACCTATAGCCATATCGATCGTATCGTTTTTGGTGGCATTATGCCTGTTAGCCAAAAACTGTCTTTACCAACCGATATTGGTAAACAATTTGGCGTAAGTTATTTCTTGGAACGTCGTGAACTAGGTTTGATCAATATTGGAGGTCCCGGTGTGATTACCGTTGACGGGACTGTATTTGAAATCGGTCATGCTGAAGCATTATATGTAGGAAAAGGTGCGCAGAATCTGACATTTGAAAGTATCGACAATGCCACGCCAGCTAAGTTCTACTACAACTCTGCACCCGCACATACCACTTTCCCCACCCGTAAAGTTACTCAAGAACAGGCTTCTCCTTCAACGCTGGGCGATGCGCTAACGAGTAATCGTCGCACAATTTACAAATATCTTGTCCCAGACGTTTTACCAACCTGTCAGTTAGAAATGGGAATGACGCAATTAGAGCCAGGAAGCCTTTGGAACACGATGCCTTGCCACACACATGAGCGTCGAATGGAAGTCTATCTGTATTTTAACCTGCCAGAAAATGCTGCTGTGTTCCATATGATGGGACAACCACAGGAAACGCGTCACATCGTGATGCAAAACGAGCAGGCCGTGATCTCGCCAAGTTGGTCAATTCATTCAGGTGTCGGTACACAAGCATATACTTTCATTTGGGGTATGGTGGGTGAAAATCAAGTTTTCAGTGATATGGATAATGTCGATATCAAAGACTTACGTTAAACCACACCAGAAAAAAGCCGGTCAAATGACCGGCTTACAAACGGGGAAGAAACAAAATACCACTTACAACCAGTGTGAATTTGCCAACCAGTGTTTATCAACTTTAAACACCGCTTTCCGAACCGGAGCCGATTCAGAAACCTGACATAATGGCCGATGAAGCTCACCAGGGAAAAACACGACAAAATCCCCTTCCCGCAAAACCAGATGATTGTCTGGATGCACATCATCGGTAAAAAACAGGTCGGGTTTTGTTGCTTCATAACGTGAC
>QKFI01000218.1 GCA_003251455.1 Tolumonas sp. | reverse complement strand
GTTAATGAGAATTCGGTGACCTTACAGTCTCCTGCACCTGTGTCGCTGATGCATCAACAGCGGATCTGGGCGCTCGGTGCTTCTTTACATGAACGTACAGGAATTAGTGAGATCGTACCGGGCATGAATAATCTTACGGTGCAGTTTGATGAAACACTGGTTGATGGTGAAGCACTGATGCTTGAGTTACAGCAAGGCTGGGACACCATTGCTGTCGAATCAACGGCCGGTCGATTGATAGAGATCCCTGTTCACTATGGTGGTGAATTTGGCCCAGATCTCGGCGATATTGCTGCACATACTGGCCTGACGCCGGAAGAAGTAGTCCGCATGCATACTGAAGCGGAATACACCGTATTCTTTATCGGTTTCCAGCCTGGATTTGCTTATCTTGGTGGAATGCCGGAACAACTGACAACGCCTCGCCGGTCATCACCACGTCAGGCGGTACCTGCCGGATCGGTCGCTATTGGCGGTGCGCAAACAGGGGTGTATCCAAAAACATCACCGGGTGGATGGCAGATCTTGGGTCATACAGACGTGGTGTTGTTTGACCCAACACGCGAAGAACCATCTTTATGGATGCCGGGGGATCGGGTGAAGTTTGTGATCGCGGAGGCTTGTTATGCCTGATTCAAAACAGATTGAAATTATTCAGGCCGGACCGTTGGCAACCGTACAGGATCTGGGCAGAACCGGATTCCGTCATCAGGGCGTGAGCCGGGCTGGGGCATTAGATAGTTTATCACTGCGCATAGCCAACCGACTGGTTGGCAACCCGGAGGATGCTGCCGGACTGGAATTACTCTTTGGCAATACACGCATTCGTTTTTTAAAAGAGATCTGGTTTGCAATGGCGGGGTGTGAATGTTTTGCCACGCTCAATGGCAACTGGACAAAACGCGCGCGCGCTGGAGATGAACTGATCATCAGTATGCCACGCAATGGTCTGTGTGCTTATGTTGCGCTCGATGGTGGGATAGATGTGCCGGCGTTGATGGGGTCTCGCTCAACGGATGTGCAAGGCGGTTTCGGAGGTTGGGATGGACGGAAATTACAAACTGGCGACTTGCTTCCAATCGGGAAAAAAAATCCAAAACAGTTAAAAAATCGAGGTGTGTTGTTGCCGGTGCTGAATCAGCAAATCCGGGTATTGGCAGGCCCTGAGGTTGAACAATTTTCAGCTCAAACTCAGAACGCATTTTTCTCGCATGGCTGGAAGGTCACTGCTGACAGCAACCGGATGGGTTTTCGACTGGAAGGGGACGTGTTAACTCGTACAGAAAAAGCGGATTTGTTATCCCATGGTGTTTTTCCTGGTGTGATCCAGGTTCCTCCAAACGGTCAACCGATCATTTTGGCTGCAGAAGCGCAGGCAACGGGTGGATACCCCCGAATTGCAAGTGTCATCGAGTCTGATTTATGGCGATTGGGGCAACTTCGTCCCGGAACATTTGTGCATTTTAAACGGGTTACACGAGAAGAAGCGGCGGCAGCCAAAGCGCATCAACAACGTTATCTCGACCGGATTGCGTTGGCATTAACAGAAGGAAATTGAGATGGCTCAGGTTGATTTAAATTGTGATATGGGTGAGAGCTTTGGCGTTTACGACATGGGTTCCGATATCCAGATCATGCCCATGGTGAGCTCTGCCAATATCGCCTGTGGTTTTCATGCGGGCGACCCTTCTGTTATGAGAAAAACGCTGGAAGCAGCTGTTGCTCAGGGTGTTGCTGTCGGAGCGCATCCCGGTTTGCCGGATCTGGTGGGATTTGGCCGTCGTAATATGCAGGTTTCTGCCCAGGAAGCTTATGACATGGTGGTCTATCAGGTTGGTGCTTTATTCGGTTTTGCCAAAGCGGCGGGCATCGCATTGCATCATGTGAAACCGCATGGTGCGCTTTACAACATGGCGGCCAAAGACCGGGGACTGGCCGATGCCATTGCCCGCGCTGTCCGGGATGTTGATGCATCATTAGTGCTATATGGCTTGGCGGGCAGTCAGTTAATTGCAGCTGGGAAAGCAGTTGGTCTTCGTGTTGCGAATGAAGTGTTTGCAGATCGAACCTATCAACCTGATGGATCGCTGACACCGCGCTCTCAACCCAATGCATTGCTGCATTCTGATGAAGAAGCTGTTCAACAGGTTTTAACCATGGTGACAGAAAAGCGAGTTAAAGCTGTCACCGGAGAATGGGTGTCATTGGATGCAGATACGATCTGTATTCATGGCGATGGCGCACATGCGTTAAGTTTTGCCACGAAAGTCAAAGGGGCATTGTTACAAGCTGGTGTGGATATTAAAGCAATGTAGTTTTTGCTGAATTGGTTCAAGGAGAGGGAAGTATGGAACCTATGAATGAAATCGTAATGGAAAATAGCAGAAGTGTTGTTCCTCCTAAGATTAACTGGAGTGTATTGCTTGGGGCTGCTTTCTTAATGGCCACTTCTGCAATCGGTCCTGGCTTTCTGACACAAACAACGGTGTTTACGGAAAGGTTGGGCGCCAGTTTTGGATTTGCAATACTGATCTCGATCTTGCTGGATATCGGTGCGCAACTGAATATCTGGCGTGTGATTACGGTTTCTGAACGCCGTGGGCAGGATGTCGCCAACCTGGTTCTACCTGGTTTGGGAACCTTGGTGGCAATTTTTATTCTGATGGGTGGCCTTGCTTTTAATATCGGTAATGTTGCCGGTGCCGGGTTAGGTTTAAATGTCATCTTGGGTGTTGATCCGGTGACTGGGGCGATTATCAGTGCCATTGTGGCTGTTGGGATCTTCCTTAGTAAAGAAGCTGGCATGGCGATGGATCGTTTTGCGCAAATCGCTGGTGTGGTGATGGTGATCCTGACTTGCTATGTTGCATTCAGTTCAGATGCGCCAGTGAATACAGCGATCGCAAATACATTCATGCCTGAGCAGATCGATACGATGGCAATTATTACGCTCGTGGGCGGTACCGTGGGTGGATATATCACTTTTGCTGGTGGTCACCGATTACTGGATGCCGGTATTTCAGGACAAAAAGCGATACCTCAAGTTACCCGAAGTGCAGTCTCAGGTATTTTGATCACCTCAGTGATGCGAGTCATGCTATTCCTGGCTGTGTTAGGTGTTGTGTATCAGGGGTTAAGTATTGATCCGTCTAATCCTCCTGCTTCGGTATTCCAGCTGGCTGCGGGTAATTTGGGATATAAGATTTTTGGTATCGTGATGTGGGGGGCTGCGCTGACATCCGTCATTGGCGCTGCATATACGTCTGTTTCTTTCATGCGTTCCTTCAGTCCGAGCATCGAAAAAAATCAGAAATGGATCATTATCGGCTTCATTATCTTCTCCACACTGGTTTTTGCACTGGTGGGAAAGCCTGTCAAAATTCTGGTGCTGGTTGGTGCGCTGAATGGCTTGATCCTGCCATTGGCGTTGATCCCCATGCTGATCGCAGCCTACAAAAAATCGATTGTTGGTGATTATAAACATCCAGTCTGGATGGCTGTATTTGGTGGTTTTGTTGCGTTGATCATGTCCGGAATGGGGATCTACACATTGTTTGTTTCGATTCCAAAATTATTTGCTTAAAACAGTACCGGTTCAGGTTTATCTGAGCCGGTCGTTTCTACCGGGAGTTTCTGATGCAACCTGATTCAGCTGCTTTGGCGGCACTAAGCCCAGAACAAGCTCGTTTGATGATTCGCCAAGGTGAATGGCAAAAACCGACTGCAGGTTTATGTGCTGGTTATACGCAGGCAAATTTAGCAATTTTACCGAAGGAATGGGCATTCGATTTTCTGTTGTTCTGTCAGCGTAATCCGAAACCCTGTCCATTACTGGATGTGACGGATGCTGGAAGCGCAATTCCAAAAATGGTGGCGCCAAAGGCTGACTTACGTACTGATATTCCAAAATACCGAATTTATCAGCATGGTGAGTTGACCGATGAAGTCACGTCACTGACAGAACTTTGGCAAGATGACTGGGTTGGTTTTTTACTTGGTTGCAGCTTTACCTTTGAACATCCTTTATTGGCGGAAGGGATCCCTGTGAGGCATATCGAATCCGGGAAAAATGTACCGATGTATATTTCTTCCTTACCTTGTCAGGATGCCGGCCCGTTTGGTGGCACCATGGTGGTGAGCATGCGTCCCATGACGGCAGCGCAAGCAATCCGCGCAGTACAAATCACGTCCCGTTTTCCATCCGTCCATGGGGCGCCCGTCCATATTGGTGATCCGGCTGAGATAGGGATTTTAGATATCTATAAGCCTGATTTCGGTGATGCAGTTGAAGTGAAGCCGGGTGAAGTTCCGGTATTTTGGGCCTGCGGCGTGACACCTCAAGCCGTTGCAATCCAGAGTCGGATTCCTCTGATGGTGACACATGCGCCGGGACATATGCTGATTTGTGATGTAAAAGATTCTGCCTACGCCGTGTTTTAGCAAAAACAAAAAAGCCCCATTGCGGGGCTTTGGACATGGAGAGGTTAGAGGTTTATTGTTTCAGACCCAGCGCATCACGGATTGTGAAGAACAAGTCAGTTTGGTCGGCAACGTTTGCTGCATGTGGGCCATATGCGGCAATGCGCAATTGAGCACCTGTATGTTCCTGTGCTTCTTCATCAGAATTACCATAGCTGACGGTCATTACTGCATCATCTTTTGTAACCAGTGATTCGGTTAAGCCTGGTGCTTTTGTTTCATTTGGAATGATCTGACTGGCATGCGCGTGGTCAGCAGTAACAATGACCAACGTGTTGCCATCTTTACGAGCAAATTCCAATGCTTTCTGAACTGCTTCATCTAAATCAACGGTTTCGCCAATTTGACCACATGGATTTGCAGCGTGATCTTGCTTATCAATCGATGCACCTTCTACCTGCAGGAAGAAGCCGTTTTTATTGGTTTTTAGTAAGTCGATGGCTTTTTCTGTCATCTCCGACAGTGTTGGTACACTTGCCGTACGGGCATCGTTGATTTCACATTTCACGGCCGCTTGCTCAATATTGCCAGCATGCGATGCTTTTGGTCCTTTCCAGCGAACTGGCATATTGCCTTCTGAGAACAGACCTAAGAGTGGTTGTTTTTGATCGGCAGCTTTCACCGCTTTCAGGCTGTCGAGGTCAGTCACAATATTGAAGCCTTCAGAAACAGCAACATCATGCAATGTTTTCTCCTTCCACTGACCAGCTGGGATTGTTTCGGCGAAAGTTTTCGAACCACCACCAAGCATGACATCTGCACGGGCTTTCAGCATTTGCTCTGTAATTGAGCCTAAGCCACCGTTTTCAATTGCGTTTTCAGGACATTTTTCCGCGGTCGCTTTTGGGCCATAACATTTACGACCGGTGACATGTGCAAACAGCGCAGCAGGCGTTGCATCTTGCAGTTCTGCTGTTGATACATCGCCAGTAGCTTTACCAGCCTTTTTAGCGAATTCCAGCAATGTTGTGTGTGGCTGACCATTCACGTCAACAGCCAATGCACCGTTATAAGTTTTTACACCAGTAGACCATGCAGTTGCTGACGCAGCAGAGTCAGTCACATAGTTTGGTTTATGCGTTTTTTTATCCAGAGAATAATGAGTGTATTGGCCAGTCAGTGGCAGGGCATCAATTCCTTTGAAGTAACCGCCGGCAATTTCAGAATCACCCATGCCATCACCAATCAGCAGAATTACATTTTTGGCTTTTTTATTTGAGAGTGATGCTTTCAGTAATTCAGTTTGATCCCCTGTCAGACGACGGGCACCGCCTTGTTTTGTGATATCGCTTTGGGCATGACGATCAGCGTAAGTCACTTCATTCATCGCACCTAATGCAACCAGTAAGACAGAGGTTGTCAGGTTCAGTGTAAATGATTTTTCCATCGTGCTATCTCCAGCTTGAATATTGATTTTCTTGGCGAAAGGAGATTAGGAAAAGCATTTGACACTTTCATGACGGAAATATCACTAATAGATGACAAAACCGCTATCTTTCATTTTAAGCATCAATTGAAACTCTTTTTGAGCAGAGAGAGCCATTTGCCTTAAACAAAAAAGCCCCATTGCGGGGCTTTGGACATTCAGAGGGTAGGGGTTTTATTGTTTTAGACCCAGCGCATCGCGAATAGTGAAGAACAGGTCAGAGTGGTCGGTTAAACCAACAATATTTACTGCTCGTGGGCCATATGCTGCAATGCGCAATTGTGAACCTGTATGTTCCTGATGTCCTTTTTCAGAATTGCCATAGCTGATGGTCATTACGGCATCATCTTTCGTAACCAGCGATTCGGTTAAGCCTGGCGCTTTTGTCCCATTCGGAATGATCTGACTGGACTGGGCGTGGTCTGCCGTGACAATTACGAGCGTCTTGCCATCTTTACGAGCAAATTCTAACGCTTTCTGAACAGCTTCATCTAAATCAACCGTTTCACCAATCTGGCCGCAAGGATTCGCCTTGTGAGCCTGTTTATCGATCGATGCACCTTCTACCTGTAGGAAGAAACCATTTTTGTTTGTGTTCAGTAATTCAATGGCTTTTTCAGTCATATCAGCCAATGTTGGTACACTTGCTTTACGGGCATCGTTGGTTTTACATTTCACTGGCTCAAGATCGAGGTTGCCATGATGCGATGCCTTCGGGCCTTTCCAGCGAACCGGCATATTGCCTTTTGAGAACAGACCTAAAAGTGGTTGTTTTTGATTGGCTGCTTTCACCGCTTTCAGGCTGTCGAGGTCAGTAACAATATTGAAGCCTTCAGAAATAGCAACATCATGCAATGTTTTATCTTTCCACTCACCAGCAGGCACTGTTTGGGCGAAAGTTTTCGCACCACCGCCAAGCATGACGTCTGCACGGGCTTTCAGCATTTGCTCCGTAATTGAACCTAATCCACCGTTTTCAGTTGCGTTTTCCGGGCATTTTTTTGTCGTCTCTTTCGGACCAGAACATGCGCGACTGGTGACATGAGCAAACAATGCAGCAGGTGTTCCATCTTGCAGTTCTGCTGTTGATACATTTCCTGTTGCTTTGCCTGTTTTTTTAGCCAGTTCCAGCAATGTTGTGTGCGGCTGACCATTCACGTCAACAGCCAATGCACCGTTATAAGTTTTCACACCAGTAGACCATGCACTTGCTGAAGCGGCAGAGTCAGTGACATAGTTTGGTTTATGCGTTTTTTTATCCAGAGAATAATGGGTGTATTGGCCAGTCAACGGCAGGGCATCGATTCCTTTGAAGTAACCGCCGGCCCCCATTGCGTAGTTACGGGCAATGGTAATTTCAGAATCACCCATACCATCACCAATCAGCAGGATCACATTTTTGGCTTTTTTATTTGAGAGTGATGCTTTCAGTAATTCAGTTTGATCACCGGTCAGACGATGGGCTCCCCCTGGTTTTGTGATATCCCCAAAAGCGTGTCGATCGGTATAAGTCACTTCATAAACGGTAAAAAACAACACTAACCCAGCACCTACCGCAAGCAGTAATGCGGAGGTCGTCAGGATCAGTGTGAAAGATTTATTCATTGTGTTATCTCCTGCTTTTATCTTGACTCTCTTCTTGATGAAACCGAGAGCGCGGAATGCATTTGACACGCTGATGACGAAAAACTCACTGATAGATGACAAAACATCTGTCTTTCATTTTAAGCCAATACAGAAAATATTTTTCTGAACAAAGAGATCCATTTGCCATTCAAAAACTTATCAATGATAACAATTATCATTAGCGATAATGATGCTTCACCTTGAGTGTGTTTCGAGTGGCGCTTGATGCGCCCGTTTTGTTCTGGCAGGTAGATATGATGAAACAATGGGATATCACGAAAAAATGTAAAACGGCTTTGTTCAGTCTTTGGATTGTCGCAGTGTTGATGATTCTGATGCGTGAGCAGTTATTCCAGTGGTTATGCCTGATTTTTTGATGATATGTGAATGCCGGCAAGCCAATAGCATTGAGTTTAAGATTGCGCATAAACTCGTTCAAACAATTGAATTTCTTC
>QKFI01000175.1 GCA_003251455.1 Tolumonas sp. | reverse complement strand
ACAAAACCGTCTTCTTCAGCCTGAGCAACGATATCCAGCTCACGAGCTGCTTTGATTTGGTCAGCAGCAGCAGTCAGATACAGCTGTACAGCGCGGATCGCGTCATCGTTACCTGGGATGATGTAATCAACGCCATCTGGGTTAGAGTTAGTATCAACGATAGATACTACTGGGATACCCAGGTTGTTTGCTTCTTTGATAGCGATATGTTCGTGGTCAGCGTCAACAACGAACAGAACATCAGGCAGACCGCCCATGTCTTTAATACCGCCCAGGCTTTTTTCCAGCTTGTCCATTTCACGAGAACGCATCAGCGCTTCTTTCTTGGTCAGCTTTTCGAAAGTACCGTCCTGAGACTGAGTTTCCAGATCTTTCAGACGTTTGATTGACTGACGAACAGTTTTCCAGTTAGTCAGCATGCCACCTAACCAACGGTGGTTTACGTAGAACTGGTCGCAGCTTGAAGCAGCTTCTTTAACAGCTTCAGTTGCAGCACGTTTAGTACCAACGAACAGAATTTTGCCTTTTTTAGAAGCAACGCTTGACAGATAGTTCAGCGCGTCATCAAACATTGGAACTGTTTTTTCCAGGTTGATGATATGTACATTGTTACGGGCACCGAAAATGAATGGTTTCATTTTTGGGTTCCAGAAACGAGTTTGGTGACCGAAGTGAACACCAGCCTGCAGCATGTCGCGCATTGAAACTTTAGCCATTTTATTCCTCTTTTGGGGTTAGGCCTCCACACATCCCTCATCCCGACCAAAAAGGCACCCCGGAATGGGTTATAGATGTGTGTGTGGTATTAATGAAAATAAATGAACCGGAGATCATTCTCCGTCCGGCGCGCTTTATACCATAATAGGCATAAATAAGCCACTTGAAATACGCGCCATTTCTGTGAATCAATAGCTAAATCTGTTCGCCAAGGTATTGAGACTAGCACTCATTATCTATAACCGATAAAATTGCATAACCATTGTCCGGCAGAATGATGTGTCGTCGGGCGTTTAGTTCAGAGATTACTTATGTCAATTATTATTAAAACTCCGGAAGAAATTGAGAAAATGCGTGTTGCAGGTCGTCTCGCAGCTGAAGTGCTGGAAATGATTGCACCCCACATGAAAGCCGGTATTACGACGGAAGAACTCGATAATCTTTGCCACAACTATATTGTCAACGAACAGCAGGCAATTCCTGCTCCTCTTGATTATCATGGATTCCCAAAATCGACCTGTATCTCCATTAACCATGTCGTCTGTCATGGCATTCCATCACCCGATAAAAAACTGAAAGATGGTGATATCGTCAATGTCGATATTACTGTCATCAAAGATGGTTATCACGGCGACACCTCACAGATGTTTATCATTGGCAAAGGCACCATCATGGGCGAACGGTTATGCCGCGTTGCACAGGAATGTCTATATCTAGCTATTGAAATGGTTAAGCCTGGTATTCGTTTAGGTGATTTTGCAGCTGCGATTCAGAAGCATGCAGAAAGTAATGGTTATTCAGTTGTACGAGAATATTGTGGCCATGGAATTGGTAAAGGGTTCCATGAAGAACCTCAAGTTCTGCATTATGGTAAAGCTGGTACCGGAGAAACCCTCAAACCAGGTATGTGCTTTACTATTGAGCCGATGATCAATGCCGGCAAAGCAAACTGCAGTGTCCTCAAGGATGGATGGACTGTTGTGACTAAAGATCGTAGTCTTTCAGCTCAGTGGGAACATACCCTTCTGGTGACAGAAGACGGATGTGAAGTACTGACATTACGAAATAACGAAGCATTAGAGCGCGTTTATCGTCACAACTAATTTATTCGGCTCCACAATGACGTGGAGCTCTACGCTTGGAAATACTTATGCTTCCGGAAGAATTGAAACCGGGTATTCTACCTGACGATCAACTGACTATTCCTCATTGCAAAGATTTACTCGCTCGGTTTCAAAACTGGCTTTTAGCTCAATTTGAAGCAAACACGGACGTACTCGATCTGGTCGCCGCGCGTTCAGCATTTATTGATGAATTGCTTTCTCGTTTATGGACCAAATTCGGTCTCGATAAGCAAGGAACGCTGTCCTTAATCGCTGTTGGTGGCTATGGCCGTGCTGAACTGCATCCTTATTCCGATATTGATATTCTGATCCTCAACCAAAAGAATATTTCACCTGCCGTAGGCGAAGTGATCAGTCAGTTTCTGACGCTTCTTTGGGATTTACGTCTGGATATTGGTCATGCAGTTCGTAATCTGAAAGAATGTATTCAACATGGTAAAGATGACATTACCATCGCGACAAATTTACTGGAAAGTCGCTTAATTTGTGGCTCAGACGCAACATTTCAGGCGTTGCAGGATAGCTTGGGTCCGTCTAAATTCTGGGCCAGCGATAGTTTTTTCAAAGCAAAACGTGAAGAACAAATCCTGAGACATCAGCAGTTCCAAGATACGGCTTTTATGTTGGAACCAGATGTAAAAGGAAACCCTGGTGGCCTGCGTGATATTCAAATCATTACCTGGATTGCCCGCCGCCAGTATGGTGCGATGTCATTACAGGAAATGACCAGCTTTGGTTTTTTAAATAAAGCTGAATACCTTGAATTACAGGATTGTCAGAACTTTTTATGGCGTGTTCGTTTTGCCCTTCATCTGGCAATTCATAAAAATGATAACCGTTTGCTGTTTGACCGCCAGCGTATTGTTGCTCAGATGCTTGGATATCCCGGAGAAGGGAATGCACCAGTAGAGCAAATGATGAAGCGGTTCTTCCAGACAGTTCGTCGCGTAACCGAACTGAATGAAATGTTGCTTCAACTTTTTGATGAAGCCATTCTCGGGAATGAATCAACGAAAACCCGCTTGCTGAATGAGAACTTTATCGTTCGGGGTACATTGATCGATGTACTGGAACCATCAGTCTTCTCTGAAACACCTCATACCATTCTGGATCTGTTTTATCAGATTGCAGATAACGATGAAATAACCGGTATTTATTCTTCCTGTTTGCGCGCACTTCGTGAAGCCAGAAGAAATCTGGTTGTCTCGTTGCAGGAATTGCCAGAATGCCGTATTCGGTTTATGCAAATTCTGAGACACCCACGTGGAATTTCACTTCCATTTACGTTGATGCATGAACATGGGGTACTGGCGGCTTATTTCCCACAATGGAATCAGATCGTTGGTCAGATGCAGTTTGATATGTTTCATGCATACACCGTTGATGAACATACGCATCGCCTGTTAACAAATATCTATCGTTTCCAGCAACCTGAACGTCAGAAATTACATCCGCTGTTCTTTGAAGTATTCAACCGATTGAATAAGCCGGAACTGCTGTATCTGGCTGCCCTCTTTCATGATATCGGAAAAGGTCGCGGTGGCGATCATTCAGAATTAGGCGCAAACGATGCGATTCATTTCTGTGAGCTTCATGGTCTGGATCGTTATGAAAGTCGTCTGGTTGCCTGGCTGGTAAAAAGTCACCTGCTCTTCTCTGTCACCGCACAACGTCGTGATATTTATGATCCGGATGTCATCACGGAGTTCGCACAAGCTGTCCGTGACGAAGAGCATTTAGGTTATCTGTATTGTCTGACCGTTGCAGATATCTGTGCAACCAATGATTCCCTCTGGAATGACTGGAAAGGCACACTACTAAAAGAGTTATTCTTTGCAACACAGAAAGCGTTACGTCAGGGTCTGGAAAACCCACCAGATATGCGTTTGCGTATTCGTGAGAATCAACGTCAATCCATGCTGATCCTGAAAATTCAGGGTTATGAAGAAAGTAAGATCAGTGCACTATGGCAGAAGTTTAAAGC
>QKFI01000336.1 GCA_003251455.1 Tolumonas sp. | reverse complement strand
TGGCAGATCCAGATCCCGGCAATAGACGAAACCACGATGACAACGAGATAAATACTTAACGGTAGTTGAGCAAACAACAAATAAAATGGAATTGCGGCTAAGGTACCGAATGTACCAGCAGCAACTGGTGCAAGGCCGGAGCCAAAGCCAGTAGCCAGCCAATGTAGTGGATTTTTCCAGCTCAGTTTTTCCCATGCATCCCGACTGGTGTGATGTTTTTCAAGTTTTGCCACGTTAGAAATGCTCCCATCCTTCAATTGCCAGAGAGACTGTTTTGCCCTGCTGCAACCAGTGGATCTGTGGTTCCCCTTGCTGGATCACACCGATTTGCGTCACTGGTATATTTAGATCCTGCGCAATTTGCATCACTTTTTCATGATCTGCTGCATTTGCGGTAAAACAAAGTTCATAATCATCGCCGCCACCGAGCGCCAACTGCAACGCTTGAGACTGTGTAACCTGTTGTTTCAGCTCCGCTGAAATCGGTAAATTTGTTAGTTCTACTGAAGCACTGACTTTTGATGCTTTGAGTATATGCTTCAGATCGCCAGATAAGCCATCGGAAAGGTCGAGCCCACTGGTTGCTATACCCCGTAGTGCCATTCCTAACTCACAGCGCGGCGTTGGAAATTCAAGCTTCTTTCTGAATTGTTGAATCGAGGATTGTTCAAGTGGCAGTTGATGTAGTCGTTGCTGAACAGCCAGAGCGGCTTCTCCCAATGTTCCGCTTACATAGATGAAATCACCAGGCTTTGCGCCGGAGCGTCTTATTGCAAGCGAAGGAGGAACTGTACCTTTCACAGAAATGGTGATGGACAAAGGGCCTTTGGTTGTATCTCCTCCAATCAGGCTGACTCCATGTTTATCCGCCACCGTGAAAAATCCCTTAGCAAAATCAGCCAACCAAGTTTCATTGGCCTCAGGTAACGTTAGCGCCAAGGAAACCCATCTAGGGGTTGCCCCCATCGCAGCTAAATCGGATAAGTTAACGGCTAGCGATTTATAACCTAATGAAAACGGTTCAACATCCGGGAAAAAATGAACACCTGACACGAGTGTATCTGTCGAAACAGCAAGACATTCCCCCGGAGGAATATTCAGCAAAGCGCAGTCGTCACCAATCCCTAATTCCACTCCGTTTGCAGACTGAATTTGATCAGCAAAATAACGCTGGATCAGGTCAAACTCACCCACGCTAACCCCTCTTCCTTCACTTTAGAAAATAAAAATCCCCGGACTTTGCAGGAAAGCACGGGGATCTTCTTTAGCCATGGCTCGTCATCGAAATTATTGACGTAAACCCATTTGCTTCACGACTTTATCAAGTACGCCATTCACAAATTTATGGCTATCGTCAGCAGCAAAAGATTTCGCTAATTCAATTGCTTCATTGATAACAACTTTATAAGGCACATCTTTGCAATAAGTCAGCTCGTAAGTTGCAAGACGCAAAATGCCTTTATCGATCTGATCTAATTCTTCCAGCTTACGGGATAAGAAGCCAGAGAATGTCGCATCAAGATTTGACACGTTCGTTGCAACACCGGTTAGCAATAATTCAAAATAAGGTAAGTCGACACCTTTCGTCGGTTGCTCTAATTTGAATTGCTCAGCGATATCAGCAACATTGTCCTGAGTCAGCTGCCATTGATAAATAGCTTGTAGGGCTAACTGGCGCGCCTTACGGCGTTCAGCAGGTTTCAATCTTTCTCTCCTATCATGCGCCAATGGCGTTCATGACATTAATCATTTCTAAAGTACTCAGCGCAGCTTCAACGCCTTTGTTACCCGCTTTAGTACCAGCACGTTCAATTGCCTGCTCGATATTTTCAGTAGTCAGAACACCGAAAGCCACTGGGATTTCAGCTTCTAAAGATACCTGAGCGAGACCTTTCGCACACTCACCAGAAACATATTCAAAGTGAGCGGTACCACCACGGATCACACAACCTAAAGCAACAATCCCATCAAACTGTTTGCTTTTCGCCAGTTTTTTAGCCGCTAAAGGCAACTCTACTGCACCAGGAACACGTACTAATGTAATATTCTCTTCAGCAATCTGACCCTGACGTTTCAGTGTATCTAATGCACCTTCAACCAGACGATCATTGATAAAGCTGTTAAAACGAGAAACAACAATAGCTACTTTTGCATGTGGAGCAGGGATAACGCCTTCAATCACTTTCATGGGAAGTCCTATAAATCTGTGTTATGTCAAACAAACAAAACTGGTTGATTCTAGCACATCCCTACTATTAGCTGAACAAGTAGGGATGATGGCTCATTAAAAAGGTTTATTCACTGATATATTCGGTCACTTCAAGACCAAAACCAGACAAACTATAACGTTTTGGCGAACTCAGCAGACGCATTTTAGTCACGCCCATCGCCTTCAGAATTTGAGATCCAATACCAACCCGACGTGAAGCTAACCGCGGTTTACAGATTTCAGCTGTAGTGCCAGCATCGACCTCAGCATAGTGCTGCACTCTTGCCAGCATCTCTTCTTGCTGGTTATCGTGACCAATCACGACCAGAATACCACCTTCATCATTGATCCGACGCATTGCCTGATCGAGGGGCCAACTGCGTAAATTACCACGGGTACTCCCCAATACATCAGTCATGTAGTCATGCAAATGTACACGAACAAGTACGGGTACCGACGGATCTTTTTGTGGTTTGCTTAATGCGTAATGAACCTGATTATCTACCGTGTCCCGGAACGTTGTCAGTTCAAAATCACCATATTCAGTCGGCAGATGACATTGAGAGACTTTTTCAACGGTTGTCTCGTTTTGATTCCGATACTCAATTAATTCGGCAATCGTGCCTAATTTAATATTATGTTCTTCTGCAAATTTCTCTAAATCAGGACGACGCGCCATTGTGCCATCTTCATTTAGGATTTCCACAATCACGGCGGCAGGTTCAAGCCCAGCTAATCGGCCTAAATCACAGCCAGCCTCCGTATGGCCATTACGGGTAAGAACACCGCCATCTTGCGCCATTAATGGAAAAATATGACCTGGCTGGACGATATCAGATGAGGTGGCATTTGGTGCAACAGCAGCCTGAATAGTTCGCGCTCGATCTGCAGCTGAAATACCCGTTGTCACCCCTTCAGCAGCCTCGATGGTTACTGTAAAAGCGGTTGAGAACTGCGCGTCATTTTTGTCTACCATCAACGGCAAATTCAGTTGCTGACAACGTGCTTTGGTCAATGTCAGGCAAATCAGCCCGCGACCATAACGAGCCATAAAGTTAATATCCTCAGGGCGCACCATTGATGCAGCCATCAGAATATCACCCTCGTTCTCACGATCTTCGTCATCCATCAGAATGACCATTTTACCCTGACGAAAATCCTCAATGATTTCTTCAATTTTACTAATAGCCATGATTTATCCTTCTTCCATCAGCGTAAAAAGCCATTTTCTGCCAGCATTTCCATCGTAATATTACTTTGGCTGGTCGATTTGGCTGCTTTTTCACCCAATAATAATCGTTCCAGATAACGGGCAATAACATCCACTTCTAAATTGACGGACGTTCCTGTCTGCCACGTATCTACCGTTGTCTCACCTGTCGTATGAGGCACGATCGTCAGTTTAAATCTTGCACCATCCACCGCATTGACAGTCAGACTGATGCCATCAACGGTGATTGACCCTTTTTCAGCAATATATTTAGCCAACTCATCTGGTGCTTTGATCCAATATTCTTTGGCTCGACCCAGTGCTTTTACTGAAACAACTTTCCCAACACCATCGACATGGCCGGAGACTAAATGCCCCCCTAACCGCGTTGTTGGTGTCATCGCCCGTTCCAGATTCACCTGTTGCCCAG
>QKFI01000085.1 GCA_003251455.1 Tolumonas sp. | reverse complement strand
GCGCATCCAAATCGGAGCGCTTTGTCGGATCTTCTGCAATAAGCTGGAGTGGGAACATGCCGATCTCTGATTTATCAAAACTTCGACCGGCATTGTAACTGAAAACAATTAGAGATCTGGTATCTACTGCGATTTTTGTAAATATGGAACCAACGCATCAAAACTTAACGGTCGGCTGAATAAATATCCCTGAATCGCATGACAGCCACGGCTCTGCAGATAATCGAGCTGTGCCGATGTCTCGACACCTTCAATAATCAGCTGCATTTCCAGATTGCGCACCATATTAATGATGCCATCAAGCAGTAAACACTCCTGCGTCTCATCTGGAATATGACAGATAAAAGCCTTGTCAATTTTCACCACATCAATCGGGAAGGTTCGCAAATAACTCAGCGAGGAATAGCCAGTGCCAAAATCATCAATGGCTATCTGACATCCGGCATCACGTAAAGCCTGCATGCGTTGCCGGTTTTCAGTCTGATTGGCCATTAACAACGATTCGGTAATTTCAAAGACGATGTCACGCGGAGAAAGCCCCATATCCTGAATCGTCATCAGCCATTCTTTGGCATCCAGGTCAATGGTCTGGAACTCTGGTGTCGAACGATTGACCGACATTTGTAGTGAATCGAAGCCGAGCTTTTTCAGTTTATTCAGATCGGTACAGGCTTGTAACAGACCCCATTGTCCCAATAGTTGGATTAATCCACACTCTTCAGCAATTGGAATAAAATCCAGTGGAGAAATATTTCCTTTTTCAGGATGTTGCCAGCGAATCAGAGCCTCAAGCTTTGTCACTTGCTGTAAAGCTGTATTCCAGATTGGCTGATATACCAAAGAAATCTGGTTTTCTTTCAGCGCTGTGACCAAGTCTTGCTGTAGCTGATTTCGGTTTTGCTGATTTTCTCGCAACTCTTTGGTGAAAAACAGATAAGGAATATGCTGTCTTTTCGCTTCAAACAACGCATGTTCTGCATCGGAAAACAGCACATCCGGGGAGTTTGAGTTACAAGGCCACATGGCAACCCCCATTGCGGCACTCATGTACATCTGCTGATGACTCAACTGAAATGGCCACTCAAAACATCCCATCATATTTTTGGCATACTGTTCTGCCATCCAGTGATTGTGCATGCCCGGAATCAACAGAGCAAATTCATCACCGCCAATGCGAGCCAGCAAGTCATCCGGTCCCATTCGATTTCTGAGACGTTTTGAGACCACTCGGATAATTTCATCGCCTGTATCATGGTGATGGTTGATATTGATAGCCTTCATCCCACGCAAATCTAAAACCATGAGCGCAAAATCGGATTGGCATTCACAAAGGCGAGCGAGATACTGTGAGAAAAGAATTCGATTCGGTAACTCGGTCAACGAGTCGTAATGAATACGATCCTGCAGACGCATTTCAGCTTCTTTCTGCAGGGTTAAATCTTTAAAAATAGCGACATACGTCAGGGGAGTCTTTAACCGGCTCTCCATACAGACAGTCAATAACGCAGGGACAGGCGATCGATCTTTGCGTCTTAACCAGATCTCGCCTTGCCACTGAGAACCTTGCGACAGCGCCTTCGAGATATCCTGATAAAAACGTTCGTTCATGAGGCCTTTGTGCCAGAAATCAATTCGGTGGCCCAAAAGCTCTTCTCTGGTGTACCCCGTGAGTAATTCAAAAGCAGGGTTCGTATGCGTGACATTCAAGGATGCATCACATATCAGTACCGCATCATGTAAATGATGCCAAATTGAGGCAAGGTGCGCGTCGAGCCCTTTTGTCTCATTGTGTACAGGCGTTTTGTTCTTTGGCTCCGAGAGCTGCGAATAATCCCGTGCAGTAGCCATCCACACTACCCCATACAGTCAAACGCCTTTTGTAACGCGTTTTCGTTGATATGTTATTTCGAGAATAAATGTAAGCAAAACGAAGCGCAAACGAAAGAAATGACATATTGATCTCGGTTCACAAATTCTTTTTCTCGTTTTTCAGACTCAAAAAAGGCACCATAGGTGCCTTTTTCTTTATAAATCAAAGCTTATTGTATGCCAGAGTGCCTTAACAAGGCATCAATGCGTGGCTCCCGGCCACGGAATGCCTTGAATAAGGTCATTGGATCTTCAGAACCACCTTTTTCCAGAATAAACTGCAAGAAGTCACGGCCAGTTTTCGCATTGAAAATACCGTCTTCTTCAAAACGAGAGAAAGCATCCGCAGACAAGACTTCAGCCCATTTGTAACTGTAATAGCCAGCTGCATAACCACCACCGAAGATATGTGAGAAGCTATGCTGGAAACGGTTAAATGCAGGCGGAACGATGACAGCGACCTGTTGACGCACCTCGTCTAAGATTTGCTGTACCCGACCACCCTGGGCTGGGTCATATTCCAGATGCATGCGAAAATCGAATAAGGCAAATTCCAACTGACGCACCATCTGCATGGCAGACTGGAAGTTTTTCGCCGCCAACAGCTTATCTAATTCGGTCTGAGGCAATGGTTCGCCGGTTTCAAAATGACCGGAAATTAACGCCAGTGCTTCCGGTTCCCAACACCAGTTTTCCAGGAACTGACTCGGTAATTCCACCGCATCCCAAGGCACCCCATTGATCCCGGCAACACCGGCAACATCAATTTGTGTCAGCATATGATGCAGTCCATGACCAAATTCATGGAACAGGGTTGTCACTTCATCCGGCGTAAACAACGCAGGTTTGCCATCAACCGGAGCATTGAAGTTACAGGTCAGGTAAGCCACCGGACGCTGCAATTCACCATCACGACGATAACGACGCCCCATACAATCATCCATCCATGCACCGCCACGTTTGCGGGCACGCGCATACAGGTCGAAATAGAAACTACCGCGTTGTTCCCCTTCTGCATCAAAGATGTCATAAAAACGCACATCCGGATGCCAGGTTTCAACGCCAAGATGCGGCTGAATACGAATCCCGAAAATCCGTTTGACCACCTCAAACAACCCCTGAACCACTTTGTTTTCCGGGAAGTAAGGGCGTAGAGCTTCATTCGAAATCGCGTAACGATGCTGTTTCAGTTTTTCACTGTAATAAGGGATGTCCCACGCTGACAGTTCAGTCACACCACATTCGCTTTCCGCGAACTCACGCAATTCTTCCAGTTCACGTTGTGCCTGTGGACGTGATTTTTCAGCTAAGTCAGTGAGAAATGATGTCACTTGTTCTGGGGTATGCGCCATTTTGGTGGCCAGAGAACGCTCAGCATAATTGGCAAAACCCAACAATTGCGCCAGCTCATGGCGTAAGGCCAGAATTTCATCAATCAGTGGGCTGTTATCCCATTTACCGGCGTTCGGTCCTTGATCGGAAGCGCGTGTGGTAAACGCCACATAACATTCTTCACGGAAGGCACGGTTGTCGGAATACATCATCACCGGCAGATAAGATGGAATATCCAGCGTGAAGACCCAGCCTTCCAGCTCACGGCTTTGCGCCTGTTGTTTTGCCGCTGCTTTGGCTGAATCCGGCAAGCCAGCCAACTCAGCTTCATCGGTGATATGTTTCAACCAACCCAGTGTGGCATCCATTACCTGATTGTTGAACTGTGAACCCAGCTCCGATAAACGAGCGACGATTTCACCATAGCGCTGCTGTTTTTCAGCTTCGAGAGAGATACCGGATAAACGGAAATCACGTAAGGTGTGATTGACTTGCTGCTGTTGTGCCTGACTCAGACGACGGAATTCATTACTTTCGGCTAACTGTTGATAAGCTTCAAATAACTTTTTGTGTTGTCCAACAAAGGTTTGATATTCAGACAGCATTGGCAGACATGCTTCATAAGCAGCACGTAATTCATCACTATTTACCACTGAATTCATGTGGCTGACTGGTGACCAAATACGGGATAAACGATCATCACTCTCTTCTAAAGGCGCGATCAGATTATCCCAGGTAAAACATTCTGAAGTCGTAAGAACATCGGCAATACGCTGTTTGGCATCAGCAATCGCCTGCGAAACAGCAGGCTGCACATGTTCAGGTTTAATTTTGCTGAACGGCGGTAAGCCATCCATTGCTAACAGCGGGTTGGTCATGAGCCCTTACCTCTTATTCTTCTTTATAAACAGAATATTGATTCTTATTAACATGCGGCCTGATAATGCAATTATCAAGCTTTATAGATGGAAATCTCATGCCAGATAGCGGGAAATCACTTTTAAGCAGTTTTTCTGCATCACATCGTCTTTCCCGACGTTTACTGGGATGGATCCTGATTTGCAGTACTTTACTGGCGATTTTATCAACACTGTTTCAGCTTGGCTGGGATTACCGACTGGGTTTAAATGATACGCGCGAGCAGGTCGATACGATCAAAAACTCTTACCTGACGCCGATTGCAGCCAGTGTCTGGAATCTGGATACCGAACAACTCAACCTGCAGTTGAAAGGATTACAACAACTCCCGCAAGTGGTGTCCGCAACCGTGTTTGAGAAAATTGATAAGCAGTTGCAAGAGCGAATGCATGTTGGCGACCCGTCTGTAAAACATCTCCTGACCGAACATCTCCCGCTGCGTTATGAAGATTACGAAGTGGGAGAATTGGTCGTGAATCTGACACTCGAGCCCGTCTATCAACACCTCAGGGAAACCGGGTTGGTCATTCTGGTGACGCAGACATTCAAGACCTTTTTTGCATCCCTGTTGATTTTGCTGATTTTCTGGCGCTTCTTGATTCGTCATTTGCATGACATCGACGCCTGGTTGCACACACAGGATCTCTCAAAGAGACCATCCCGTTTGCAGTTACACCGCAGAGAACTAAAACACGCGGATGAGTTGGATATGCTGGTTAGCAGCCTGAACCAGCTTCGAGAGAAACATTTCTCGCTTTGGGAAGAACAAGCACACTTGATGGAAGCAATACAGCAGGAGCATCACCATAACCGGGAGCTCGCAGAGCAACTGGAGCACAAAGTTGCTGAACGAACACAATCGCTGGAAAAAAGTCATGCTGAACTACAACAAGCCTATTCGTCTTTGAAAGAAGTACAGGAATCACTCGCCCAGAGCGAAAAAACGGCGACATTAGGTACATTGGTCTCTGGCATGACCCAGGAACTTCGTCACCCAGTACTGGAAAGTCTGAACTATCTTTCTCAACTGTCAGAACCAGAACACGCTCAAGGGCTGGAAAGTACAAGCCCGGTAACCATCACGCCACAAGCAAGATTACTCAAACAAAGCCGCGCTGAATTACACCGAGCGCTTGAATATTTACATCATTTCCAACAGATCGCGGATATTCATCACCAACAACAGTTTTCAACCTTTAACGTGGCGGAAGTCCTCCATCAGACAATCGTGTCCTTTGGCGAACGGTTATATCAACAGCCCTGCCTTATCCATATTGATTGCGACCCATCATTGTTTATTACCAGCGATGACGCTGCATTGAATCGCATCATTCATCAACTCATCAAAAACTCGCTGGAACATGCTTTCAATCAGCATGCGCCGGAAAATAAAATCATCATCAAGATCCAGCCACAGTTCAACCGGCTCTGCATTGACTATCTGGACAACGGGAAAGGCATTGATAAAGCATTGATCCCCCAGTTTTTTGAACCTTTTATGAATCGAAAAATCACTAGAGAAAATAAAACAGGAGCTGGATTAGGCGGCTATATCATCTATAACCAGGTCGTGCAGTTACTGCACGGACAGATAAAATGTCTGAGTAATGACAGCAGCGGCACACACTTCATTATAGATATTCCAATTCAATCGACAACCACAGAATAATCAGCTGAATTTATCCATTATCACCCATTGCAGCGCTGGATAATCATCCCTGCAAGCGTTTAAATTGTGCTATTCTTCGGCCACTTTAGCTTAGCTTCATGCGGATGCTTATATGTCAACGTTAACTACCACAGCAGATCGTCTGGCCGCTGTTCGCCAGCGCATGCAGGATAATGAGATTCAGGCGTTTATTGTTCCCCATGATGATGAACATTTGGGTGAATATACATCCCCTTGTGATGAACGCCTCGCCTGGATATCAGGATTTACCGGTTCTGCCGGTCTGGCCGTGATACTGGAAAATCAAGCCGCATTATTTGTCGATGGCCGTTACACTGTTCAGGCCAGACAGCAGGTTTCTGAACAGGATTTCATCTTCCTGCATTTAATCAATGACCCTTGTCTGGCATGGATTGTGACCCAATTACCTGCAGGTAGTCGCGTTGGTATTGATGCCCGCCTGCACAGTTTCGCCTGGTATCGACAAGCGCAGGAAACGCTCGAAGCTGCAGGGATCACGCTTCACCCGCTGCCGAAAAATCCTATTGATGAACAATGGGATGACCGACCTGAAGCACCGGCTTCGCCTGCACGCCTGTTCAGTGAAACCCTTTCTGGTGAAAGCAGCCTCAGCAAACGCCAACGTATTGCCGCTGAACTTCGTGCCAAAAAAGCCGACGCGTTACTACTGACTCAATGCGAATCCATTAACTGGTTACTGAACATTCGCGGTAGTGACATTCCTGCGTTGCCGGTCGTAAAAGCCTTCGCTGTGTTATACAGCAATGCAGCCATGGAGTTTTTTATCGATCCCTCCCGTTTGGACTGCCAGTTCACACCACACGTCGGTTCTGATGTTGCTGTCTATCCAGCAAACAAGTTGGATGAAGTTCTGCAACGTATTGGGGAAGACAAACTGGTGGTTTGGCTGGATCACGCCACCGCAAATGCTGCCTGTGCGCTGACATTGACCACTTATGGCGCAACGCTGACGGATGCAGCAGACCCATGTTTGATTGCAAAAGCAGTGAAAAATGAAACTGAACTGGCTGGAATGACTGAGGCACATCGTAAAGATGCAATCGCCATGTGTCAGTTCCTGCATTGGTTGGATCAACGCGTTGCAGAGGGGTATGACGGTGATGAAGCTTCACTTGCCAGCCAAGTAGAAGCATTCCGCGAGCAGCAATCTGGCTATCTTGAACCCAGCTTTGCCACAATTTCAGCGTTGGGCCCAAATGCAGCACTACCGCATTACAACTTCCGGAACGGAACACCACGTGCATTCGGACTGGATGGTATTTATCTGGTCGATTCCGGTGGTCACTACCATGAAGGGACAACTGACATCACACGTACCGTTCAGGTTGGTGACGTGAGCGATGATACCCGCCGGATGTTTACTTTGGTGATGAAAGGCCACATTGCGCTCAGTCAGGCTCACTTCCCGAAAGGAACCTGTGGTATGCAATTGGATGTATTGGCTCGCCTCCCCTTATGGCAAGCCGGGTTTAATTTCGACCATGGTACAGGCCACGGTGTAGGTCATGTACTGAGTGTTCACGAAGGTCCACAGCGCATTTCGCCAAAAGGCAGCACAACACCTTTGCAACCAGGCATGGTTGTCTCTAACGAACCCGGTTATTACCGTGAAAATGCGTTCGGAATCCGTTGTGAAAACCTGATTGCGGTTGAAGAGGTGCCAATGGAAGCCGCCGAAATCACTCGTTACGGCTTCCGGAATCTCACGTTGGTTCCCTTTGATAATCGACTATTATTAAAGGAATTACTGAGTGAAGATGAACAGCAATGGCTGAACGACTACCATCACCGGGTATTCTCCGAAATCGGGCCATCTCTAAACGGAGAAGCCCTACTCTGGCTGGAGCAGGCAACCAAACCGCTTTGAGTCTGGAACCCCATGAACACGACTCGCCCTCATGCCAACCGCGTATTGGCATGAGGTCGTGGTGGTTGTTACAATTCGAATTATTTAGTGTGCTATTCCGCGAGCTAACGACAAGGAACACAATGCTGTATTCAGCTTTTTTTCGCCGCCAATTGGAAAAACTTCCACTGCTTCCGGTGGACAGTGACGCCATCCAAATCCTGCATGAGGCGCGTGAATTTAAACAACGAATTTTAGATCTGATTGCACAAGCAGAACGCCGTATTTATCTGGTTGCCTTGTATCTTCAGGATGATGAGGCCGGTCGTGAAATCATGCAGGCACTGTATTCCGCCAAACAACAGCGTCCAGAACTGGATATCCGTGTCTTTGTTGATTTCCATCGTGCACAGCGTGGTTTGATCGGCAAAGGGCCACAATGTGGCAACCATACGATGTACCAGGAGTTTGCAGAAAAATTCCCAAGCTGTGATATTCCCTTTTATGGCGTTCCAATCAAACGTCGGGAATGGTTGGGGGTTCTGCACCTGAAAGGTTTTGTCTTCGACAATACAGTGCTGTATTCCGGTGCCAGTCTGAATGATGTGTATCTGCATCAGCAGGATCGTTATCGTTTTGACCGTTATCATCAAATCACCAATCCTGCGTTAGCAGACAGTTTTTCTCGATTCATTTTCCGGCATTTTGTCAATGACATCGCCGTACCTCGTCTGGATAAACCAGAGATCCCGCAGATCAAACACATCAAAACTGAACAGCGCCGCTTCCGTCGCCGCCTGCAATCGGGTCGTTATGAGTTTGAAGAAAGTGTGATAGGGCCGCGCCAGTTTGGTCTGACGCCACTGGTCGGTTTGGGAAAACGCGGAAATCGCTTAAACCGGACAATCCGCGACGTCATCCGCAGTGCGGAACAAAATGTGTTTATCTGCACCCCGTATTTCAACCCGCCCAGCTCCTTATCCCGGGATCTGGAAGGGCTGTTACACCGGAACGTCAGTGTCACCATCGTGGTTGGCGATAAAACCTCGAATGACTTTTACATTCCACCAGAAGAGCCGTTCAAAACGGTTGGTGGACTCCCTTATCTGTATGAAATGAACCTGCGCCGGTTTGCCAGCCGCTATCAGACCTATATTGACCGCGGTCAATTGAATATCATGTTATGGCGGCATGACCAGAACTCTTATCACCTGAAAGGGCTCTTTGTGGATGACAAGTTAAGCCTGATCACCGGCAGTAACCTGAATCCGCGCGCCTGGGCGTTAGATCTCGAGAATGGTTTTCTTATCAGAGATCCGCATCAGCTGTTAAAAACCCGGTTTGATGCAGAAAAAGAGAATATTTTGCGGTACACCACCCGTTTAACACACTTCTCTGAACTCGAGGAGCTGAAAGCTTATCCGGAAGCCGTGAAACGGCTGTTAACCCGTATCCAACGCTTTAAAGCACATATCCTGCTGAAACAAATTCTATAGGCCTTGCAAAAGGCCTTTTCTCAAATTTTCGATGTGTTTTTTTAAACCACTATTTGAATCTGCCAGAGTTTGTTCGTTATGATGGATCTCCTATACGTTAATAGGTTGATATCATGCCTTTGCACCAGGTTATTATCTTAAGCGAGTTAGATTCTTCGACGATTACGCAGATTGAGTGGAATAAAGCAGCGCGTCTGGTTCTGTTGACCGATGGTTATATCAGTCTTCTTCAGACACAAGAGTTGATGACCATTCAGCACCAATGCCCGCG
The DNA here is from genome assembly GCA_003251455.1 of Tolumonas sp. Taxonomy (GTDB): domain Bacteria; phylum Pseudomonadota; class Gammaproteobacteria; order Enterobacterales; family Aeromonadaceae; genus Tolumonas. The sequence goes on along the minus strand of QKFI01000085.1, from coordinate 5,432 downwards.
CTTACAGATTGATATCCGGATTTGCCATCATCCATTGAACTTCATGTATCTTTTAGGTCAGTTGTCTGCGCGTTATTCTGCTGCTGAAATTTGGCTGCAACCTAGTACATTGGTGGCGGAGAGTATTGAATTGGTGGCGGAAAGTATTGAGTGGGCACAGGACTGGAATAGCAACAGTTTGAATACAACGTCATCGACAAAACCAGTGTCACAGGAAATGGATACAAAGATGAAGTTGCTTCTGGAGCGCTATGACAACACCGCACCTTATGATCCGATCAAATACAGTCGCCCGATCAATACGGTAATTGATGAACAAATCGTGAGTTAAACAGAGCTCCCAGATCGCATATGCATGTGAGAAGACCATAAAAAAACCGCCCATTCAGGCGGTTTTTTGTCTTTAGCGCTGTGCAAATCAATCGGCAACCGGGCTGCTCAGTGACTCGCCAGCAGTTTCCATTTCGCGTTGCATCTGTTCAAATTCCTGTTGAATCTGCAGCGATGGTGCCTTATCCAGCAAGCTGAATACCACAATTGCAACGGTCGCTAAAATAAAACCTGGTACCATTTCATACAGGCCAAACCAAGCGCCATTTCGCCATACAATCACCGTGATCGCACCAACCAGCATACCAGCCAGCGCACCATTACGCGTCATACGAGACCATAAGACAGAGAGCAGAACGACCGGGCCAAATGCAGAACCGAAACCAGCCCATGCATAACCCACCAAACCCAGTACTTTACTGGCAGGATCTGCCGCAATCACAATCGCAATGACAGCCACCAGCAACACCATAAAGCGGCCAACCCAGACCAGTTCTGACTGCGATGCATTCGGACGCAGGAACGCTTTATAGAAGTCTTCAGTTAACGCAGAAGAAGACACCAGTAACTGGCAGGATAAAGTACTCATGACCGCAGCCAGAATCGCTGACAGCAGAATGCCTGCAATCCATGGATTAAACAGCAGATTCGATAAGGTGATAAATACAGTTTCATGGTTCGCCTCTACGCCAGCCGCCTGATCCGGATGACCAGCAAAATAGGCGATGCCGAAATATCCCACAGCAATCGCACCGATCAGGGTGAGAATCATCCAGGTCATCCCGATACGACGTGCTTTTGGAATTGCACTCACCGAGCTGATTGCCATGAAGCGAGCCAGAATATGCGGCTGTCCCATGTAACCCAAGCCCCAAGCCATCAGAGAAATCACACCAATCAGTGTTGTACCATTGAACAGGTCGCTATATTTCACATCAATGGAATTCACAACATTCACCGCGGACTCATAGCCACCACTGTTCATGATGACAATCACTGGCGTCAGCAACAGCGCGAAAATCATCAGAGTCGCTTGCACGGTGTCTGTCCAGCTGACGGCCAGGAAGCCACCAACAAACACATACAGGATGGTTGCTGCAGCACCAGACCAAAGCGCAGTTTCATAGCTCAAACCGAAGGTCTGTTCAAACAAGCGTGCGCCAGCGACCATGCCAGAAGCACAATAAATGGTGAAGAATACCAGAATAACCAGTGCCGCAATGACACGTAAGATTTTGGTTGTATCTTCAAAACGGTGGGTAAAAAAGTCGGGTAACGTCAGTGCATTACGGGTGATTTCCGTATACACACGCAAACGTCCGGCAACAAATTGCCAGTTAAACCAAGCGCCAATCGTCAGACCAATGGCAATCCAGCTTTCTGAAATCCCAGATGCGAATACCGCCCCTGGTAAACCCAGCAACAGCCAGCCACTCATGTCTGAAGCACCCGCACTCATCGCAGTTACAAAACTGCCGAGGCTACGCCCACCCAGAATATAATCAGAAAGGTTTTTGGTATAACGCCAAGCTGCGAAACCAATCCCAATCATAGCCAGAATATAGATGACGAACGTAATCGTCGTTGGGTTACTCATATTCATTGGCGTCCTGCCTCCATCGATAAATTGTCGTGTACGGCGGATAACCGCATTTTCGTGGTTAAAACCGCGGATTTTACCTCAGCAATGGCTGCAAATCGAGCAATTACCAGCCATTGCTACTAAGAACACGGAAATGTTCCCTTCAATTACACTATCTCAGATTCAATAGCGACTAACGCCTTGTTCCATCAATGACGCGTTACCGCCGATTGCGGTCAGATTAATCGTACGGGTTCGCTCCGTCACCAGACGCAACAAAAAATCAGATCGACTGAGAACCGGTAAATTCATCGGATCGGTTTCAACCACCGGGGTAATAATCGACCCGTCCCGTTGTGCTAATTGACGATTAAACTGCCGGGCGCCAGTTTCTGTTCCAAGATAAATCGCTCCTTCAAGCAGTGATTCAGTCATCAGGGTTTCCTCCTGCTGATCTGCATATAAAGAAACCAGTACCGGTAAAGATACGGATACCTGCCACGACTTCTTCATCAAGGATTGCAATTTAAACCAACGCTGATCCAACCAAAGCAGCACGCTGTTTCCGCACAAAAGCGCACCTTGTACCGCCAGCAATAAGCCACTAAGACTGCTGTGCTCAGTTGCAACCAAGAGCGTGATCCCTCGGCCAACACAATAGAGTTCATTGCTTTCACCTGTGACGCCAGGTAACAGCAGCGATTCTCCGAACAGCGTTTCCGCCTGTTGTATTTGTGCCTGTAATAACGAGCGGATCGTTGCCTCCGAATGTAACCCCGCATCCAATGTTTTGGACAACGTGTTCCATTCTGGCTCACGTTGCAAAGCTACGATGAAATTCTGCACCAGCCTGATTCGCTCAGACAGTGGTAACGCCTGCCAAAGCTGCTGTTGTTCACTGAACCAAATCAAATCCATTTTAGTCCGCATGGTTGATCACTCCTTTACCAGCAGATGGTTGTACGGAAGCCGTACGCGGTGCGTCATGAACCATGACTTCATGGCTGAAACGGTAGAGATAATGTGGCCCGCCCGCTTTCGGCCCGGTACCGGATAATCCCCGACCGCCAAAAGGCTGAGCCCCTACGACCGCACCGATTTGATCTCGGTTGATATAACAATTCCCAACCCGTAACTGCTGCTCAATATGGCGATAGGTAGATTCATTACGGGAATGAATGCCCAGCGTCAGGCCATAGCCACTGTGGTTCACCTCTTGGATCAGACGATCAAGTTCAGTCATATCAAAACGAATCACATGCAGAATTGGCCCGAATTGTTCCTCTTTCAGCTGTGAAAAATGCTCAATTTCATAAGCTGTCGGCAGAATAAAATCACCCGCTTGCTCTAATGGAGTTGAATGAGCCTGTGCAATAAGTTTGCCATGTTGCTGGAGCCAGTTCAGATGCGCTTCCAGTTTTGTCCGGGCTTTGGTGTCTATCACCGGCCCGACATCGGTTTCATGGAGACGTGGATCACCGACCCGTAACTCAGCCATCGCCCCCCGAAGCAGCTCAATGAAATGATCGGCTACATCCTGCTGGATAAAAATGGCTCGTAATGCAGAACAACGTTGACCGGCAGAAGCAAACGCTGAACGTAAAACATCCCGTACAACCTGCTCCAATAACGCGGTACTATCGACAATCATGACGTTCAGCCCGCCGGTTTCCGCGATGACAGGAACGATAGCACTGTCTCTTGCGGCTAAGGTCCGGTTAATCATTTGGGCCGTTTGTATCGAACCGGTAAACGCAACACCGGAGACCCGGGAGTCACTGAGTAATTGCGCGCCAATCTCGCTGCCTCGTCCTAGGACTAGCTGAATTGCACCAGCAGGGACACCAGCTTCCAGCATCAACTGAATTGCACGATGCGCAATGAGCGAGGTTTGTTCTGCTGGTTTCGCGATGACAGTATTCCCCGCCACCAGCGCCGCTGTGACCTGCCCCAGGAAGATCGCCAACGGGAAGTTCCAGGGGCTGATACAGACAAAAACACCATGCCCCTGTCGTTGAATAGAAATCATCGAACCGTCTAAACGACGTTCCGGATGTTGGCCAGTGAAGAGCGATAATGATTCCGCAGCATAATAGCGACAGAAATCAACAGCCTCGCGGATCTCATCAATACTATCCTGCAGCGTTTTTCCTGCTTCTCGCTGGCAGAGCATGATCAGTTCGCCTTGGTGCTGTTCCAGCAAATCAGCCAGCTTGTTGAGGCAGGTCGCACGTTGTGCAACCGGTGTTTGCTGCCAGTCAGGATAGGCGTGGTGTGCGGTCGTTAATGCGAAAGCGACAATATCCGGCGTCGCAAAATGAGCCGTTCCGACCTGCTGTTGCCGATCATAGGGAGAGGAGACTAAAACTTCATTTCCGGACAACGGCTGACCGTGAATCAAGGATTTGGCCTGCCATTGATGTTCTTTAAAAGGCGACAAGAGACCCTGCAGCGCTTGCCATTGCACTCCGATGTCCATACTGAAACCGGCGGAATTTTTCCGATGCGCGAAAATCGCTGGCGGCAATGGTATCTGCGGATTATGCAGCGTTTTATATTTTTGCAAGACCGTTGCCGGATGTACCGTCAATGCTGAAACCGGCGTCCCCGAATCTGTCAGCTTATGCACAAACGAGCTGTTTGCTCCGTTTTCCAATAAGCGTCGAACCAAATAAGGTAATAGCTCTTTATGATTTCCTACCGGCGCATAAATCCGGACTTGCGGTGTGTATAAATCCAGCACCTTGTTATACAACGCATCCCCCATTCCGTGCAGACGTTGAAATTCGAACGCCTGACCGCAGCAACTGCAGCAACGGTATGCGCGTTATGGCTGGCAAACTGCGGATATAACAAGCCTTTGATGTGTGAAGACAAGATGAAACGTGCTGCAGCAAGATAAGATACATCGGTCGATTCTTTACGGGTAAAGACCGGATACCCAGCTAAACCGCGTTGCTGGCTCAGCTTGATTTCGCTGTCCCAATAAGCGCCTTTCACGATGCGGACCGGGATCTCATCGCCAACTTCTTTGGCTAACGCAGCCAACCAAACCAAGACCGGCAATGCCCGTTTCGAATAAGTCTGCACAACCAGGCCAAACAGTCCCCAACCTCTGACCACCGGATTTCGATAAAGTTTTTCGAAGAGTTCCAGCGACAACTCCAGACGATCCATCTCTTCCGCATCAATCGTCAGACCAACATCATATTTCCGCGCCTGTTTTAACAAGCCAAGAAACATGTCATGCATTTCGGTGAGAACCCGATCGCGATTCGCAACATCATAACGCGGGTGCATGGCGGATAACTTAATCGACATGGTCGGTCGTTGTGCACCCGTCAGACTCGAAAATTGCGGTGCCGAACCAATGGTCGCAATGGAATGCATGTAACTGTCGACATAGGCTTTGGCATCAGCCATCGTCAGGGATGATTCGCCCAACATATCAAATGAATAGCTATAACCGCGTTCACAGTATTTTTCGCCGTTCTTCAGTGCCTCATTCATCTTTTGCCCA
>QKFI01000054.1 GCA_003251455.1 Tolumonas sp. | reverse complement strand
TCAGCGTGTAGCCCAGACTCTACCGTATCAAATTCGACGTAATCTGAAATAAGGAATCATCCTGATTGTATTTCCGGTGGCCGAATCAAACTACAAATGAGTATTAAAGTATCATACTTACCATAACTCATCTTTGGACAAAAATGATTTTGCTCCTAACCGCTAACACTCGTTGGTCGCATTAGAATAAGTATGGTAAGCATTAATCATTCATAATTGCGTGGCCAATTTGCGATAAATATTGGCCAATGTGTACAAATAGTTTGGAAAAGCACTCCCAAGCCAAGGCCAGGAGTGTAGATATGTTGGTCAGTATGAATTTTTATTGGCTGAGCTTATAGCGTGAAAGCCAGTGCGCATAAGGAGCTGGTAACACCCATGCCGGATTTTCAATTTTCAGCGCCTGTGCTGCCTGATAAGACCAGTTCGGATTAGCCAGATGAACACGGCCAATCATTGCTAAATCAATCTGCACATCCTGAATACATTTATCGGCAATCACTGGGTCCTGAAATCCCCATGAGGATGCAACAGGCAAGTCAGCTTCACGGCGAACACGCTCTGCAACCGGAGCAAGGAATGCAGATCCCCAAGGGACTGACGCGTTCGGCGTTGAAAAACCTACGCTGACATTCAACATATCCAGCCCATGTGCTTTAAATTGTTTTGTCAGCCAGATTGCGTCAGACAGGGTTTCTTCATCACGGCCATCATATTCAATGACACCGAAGCGAGCGGTCAGTGGCAAATGTTCAGGCCAGACTTTGCGTACGGCATCTAAGGTTTCGATTAAGAAACGCCCACGACCTTCTTTGTCACCGCCATATTGATCTGTACGCTGGTTAGCGTGTACTGAGAAGAAACTCTGGGCCAGATAGCCATGGGCAAAGTGTAATTCCAGCCATTCAAAACCAGCATCTCTGGCACGAATTGCCGCTTTAACAAAGTCATCACGGACACGCTCGATCTCAGCAATGCTCATTTCATGCGGAACTCGTGGAAGATCGCCACCGAAAGCAACAGCAGAAGGTGATAGCGTCTCCCAGTAACGGGGATCGTTTTCCTGTATATGATCATCACCTTCCCATGGAATATTCGCATTGGCTTTACGACCTGCATGGCCAATCTGGATACCGGCTACAGAACCATTGTCTTTAATGGCTTTCGCTATTTTTGCCATGCTTTGGGCCTGTTCATCATTCCATAAACCCAGACAATTCGGCGTGATACGACCTTCTGGTGACACCGCCGTGGCTTCTACGATAACCAGACCAGCGCCACCTCGGGCCAGACTTGTGTAATGCACCTCATGCCAATCGTTGATAAAACCATCATGAGCTTTGTATTGACACATTGGTGGAATCGCAATGCGGTTTTTTAATGTGATGTCTTTCAGTTTGAAGGAGGAAAATAATCCTGACATTCAACGTTCTCCAGATTTAGTCGGAATGAGTGGTAATAATCAGTTTCCCGGTGAAATTCCGGTTTTTTAGTGCATCCAGTTTTTGGGCAAGTTCGGTAAATCCAGAAATATGAATTTGTTCAGCCCGAAGTTGACCGGAAGCAATCTGTTGAAGCAGTTGTTTGCCTGCATCAGTTAGCTCTTGCCAGTCAGAATCATTGCCGTATTGATGTAGCGCACCAAGCGCCACTTCATGTAACGAGACAGCTTGAGAAAAAGGTTCGGTTGGCCACTGTTCGGTGCGCCCCTGAATGGCGACGAGATGACCATTTGCCTGAACCAGCGTTGCCAGTTCAAAAGCGCGTTCCGGACTCATCGCATCGATGACGGCGTAAAAATGAGGGCCATACTGTAACAGTTCGGGCAATTGCCGGTTATCGAAGAAATGGTGTGCACCGAGAGCAGTTAAATGTTCTCGATGACGAGGGTTTGCCAGAACACTGACAACAAACCCGCGACTTGCGGCTAATTGTGTCAGGTAATGACCAACGGAACCGCCAGCACCACTGATTAATAATGGACGCCCCGGTTTGACGGGAATTTTTTCCAATGCTTGCCATGCGGTTAATGCCGGACAGGGAATACCAGCCGCAGTCACATAATCCATTGTTTCTGGCAGGAGGATCAGCGCTTTGGCTTTTACGGGCGTATATTCCGCAAAACTGCCGGAGCGACGCAGATCCTGGTGGTACGCAACGCGCAGACCAATCAGTGAGGCAGGGACATCTTTTCCGACCGAGACAACCATACCCACACCATCAACACCGGGTATCGTGTTGATTTTCAAGTTCAGCACTTTCCAGTCGACCGGATTCAGCCCTATGGCTTGATTATGAACCAGAACATCATCTGAATTGAGTGCAGGGATTGGAACTGAACCCAGTTTTAGATCAGATGGAAACTGGTTGCCATGGCATACCCAGGCTTTACATTGATTCGTCTGCGAAGACATGGATCATCCTTTATTGAACGCAATGTTGGAATAATGAATACAAATGTTGAATACGTTAAGCCTATGCTAGACTTTTAATAATGAAAACTATTTAACTGTTATGCATTTGATAAGAAATTATTATGATAAATCTTCAATGGCTAAAAACCTTCACTGTGCTTGCAGAACTACGTCATTTCACTAAAACCGCAGATCGGCTTGGATTGACGCAGGCAGCAGTAAGCCAGCATTTACGACATCTTGAGGATGATTTCGGTGCCTTATTTGTCAGAAAAGGGCGTCAGCTTGATATCACTCCGGCAGGGCAGGCATTGTTGGATTATGCGTTGGAGATGGAACAAGCGAATAACCGCCTGACACTCCGGTTAACGGAAACAGATGCGGAGCATGGTGAGATCCGGATCATTACACCCGGCAGTATTGGATTATTGATTTACCCAATGTTTCTGGAATGGCAAAAGCTGCATCCGGGTTTATCGATCCGTCATCGTTTTGCACCGGACACCGAGGTGCTGGATGCTGTGCTCAAAAATCAGTATGAGCTGGGGATCGTGACATTTAAACCAGATGATCCCCGTATTATGGCGACGCCGTTTGCAGAAGAAACGCTGGAGTTAGTTGCTCCTGCCGGACATAAACTATGCTCTTGGGATGATCTGATGCAAACGGGGTTTATTGACCACCCAGATGGACAGGCGATGGCAACACGTTTGTTCAGTCGACGTTTTCCTGGAAACACAGGGATACGAACTATACCGGTAAAGGGATATTGCAATCAGGTCGGGTTGCTGCTTGAACCGGTATCTCGTGGATTAGGTTTTACGGTACTACCGTGTTACGCCAGACAGGCATTTGCACGACAAGACGAAATTGCTGTTATGGATTGCGGTGTTTCATTGGTTGATCAGCTTTGGCTGATTCATCGGGCGGAATGGCCCCTTTCTTGTCGGGCGACAGTAACGGTTGATTATATCAAAACACAGGTGGATCTGGCTTATCAGCGCTGTGTTTTGGCTTCTGCTAAAGAAGCCGCCCATTATTCATAACGGACGGCTAGATGTGACGTTATTACTTCTTCGCTTTTTTGGCAGCAGAAACAAGTCCATCCAACCAATCTTGGTGTCCGTTGATCATTGGGTTTGGTTTTGCTGTTGCTAATTCTTTCGCTGGATTTCCGTTTTGGGTTTCTTGGGTCAAAATCCGCACACGATTACCTGATAAATCTTCAATCAACCAAGCATGATGAACATCTAAACGTGTTTCGCCTTCGCCTGCCCAAGCTTGACCTTTGACTGGAGCAACGTGTTCAACACATTTCGCTTCGACTGGGAAACCAAAAGTTTCAAAGTAGAAACGTACGTTATTTTCGAGTTGTGGGCCTTTCTCATCATAAAAACGAGTATTTGCTGAGTTGCTGTAATACGTTGGCCATAAGTCCGGCGTATTTAGGAATGGCCAGATCTCTTCGGTAGTTAACCCTTCAACGATGACTTCGTTAGAACAGTAGTTGTCAGTAAAGCCAGGAACAAAGCCAGCAGGCCACATAATTTCGCTCATAGAATTTATCCTTCATAGTGACATCAATTTCGATGTTTAGATGATGTCTCACCATCTGGTATAAATCTAATTGTCTTATTTTATGGATTATATAATTTGGGCTTATATTTAAACGGTTCTCATAATTGTGAACAAGATTCAACCAATAATGACCGTAACCACTGATGTGCAGGATCATGATGTGTTCGTTCATGCCAAGCTGCAACTTTGGTAAATCCAGGAATGGTTAATGGCGGTTCAGTGACACAAAGATCTGACTGCTGACGCACCAATTTTTCTGGTACAACTGCAATTAAATCACTGGTTTGTAAGATCTGAGTTAACACGAGGAAGCTGGAGATTGAAAGTGATACATGTCGGGTGAGACCCATTGCTTCGAGAGCAACATCGGTGACGCCGCGG
>QKFI01000310.1 GCA_003251455.1 Tolumonas sp. | reverse complement strand
GCATCTGCGTTTGCATCATCACTATTGTCATCATCATTGAGCAATTGTGATGGAACATTGACGAATTCAGTGTCAGAAGCAACAGTACTGAGATCCGCATCATTCGTCATGTCTTCAGAGGCAATCGGCAATGGCTTATCAGAAATGAGCTCACTGGGTGAAGGCAATAATGTAATGCTGGCTACAGAGAAACAGGCTAGCATGATAATGGCATACAGGTGTTGGCGAGGAATCGGTAACTCACGGGTCACCAAACCTGTAAACGGGGTTAAAATCCGTTTCATTCGTATGTTTTCGCTCTGTTTGAAATTAGGCTTAAATACCGCCACTGAATGCAGGGTAGAAGGAAACTGACCCTTAGCGGCACAAAGGTAGATTTTTATCACGTCGCTGGCAGTAAATCCAATGAAAATATCTTATGGATGTTGATCTGAATCGATTCCTGACAGGAAAAAATATTGCCGGATATTTCCATAAGGGTTCTTAATCTTAGGCGGGTGACATACAATTATTTCTCTGATTGAAGGAGATCGTTGTGTTCGGTGAAAAATTTATTAAGAAACTCAAGAAATTAATGCCATGGCAGCAAACTGTTTTTGCGCTTGCGTTAAGCGAGCGTATGTTCCCTAACTACTGTTTGTATGCGGAATCAACCGGAAACGGTGATGTGGCGTTAATTCGTGAAGCGCTGGATACACTTTGGCAATATGAAACTGAAAAAAGCATGAAGGTAGACCTGTCTGCCATTCTTGAAAAAATTGAATCGATCATGCCGAATCCTTTGGAAGAAGATTGTTACGGTGCCTATCCTGCATTGGATGCTTGTATTGCGCTTGCAACTGCCTATAACTCAATTGTTTTTCGTTTAGGTGATGAAGCATTTGATGTGAGCCAGACCTCGCTAGGTACAGTCATCGGTTTTATTGAAATGCAGCGGGGTGAAGAGCTGACCGAAGAACAGCTTTATGAAGAGTCACTGATTGAAGATGAAATGAATTTTCAGGTTGAACTGCTGGACATCATTTCTCAACCACGGGATGCGAATATTATTCTGCAGATTAAAGAAATGGCAGAACAAAGCGGGGTCTCTAACCTCGGGATTTCTTTGAATTAATCAGGGAGATGAGGTTTAGTGATAAGCGTCGCAGTCGTATAAAGCATATGCATTTACAGTATGTTTTGTGACATCTATGAAATTCTTGATGAAAATCTTTCGGATTTCTCATCGTAAAGACAGAAAGTTTTTGCCAGCTTGCTGTTTTTTTACTAGATTGAGGCAGCTTTTTAGATCGGCTTACATAATAAGGATTGCGTATGAACAAAACTGAGCTTGTTGATGCGATTGCGGCGAAGGCTGACATGAGCAAAGCCCAGGCTAAAGCAGCACTGGAATCAATTCTGGATACTATTTCTCAGAGCCTGAAAGAAGGTGATCCGGTTCAGCTGGTTGGCTTCGGCACATTCAAAGTAAATCATCGTGCGGAACGTACTGGCCGTAACCCTCAAACCGGTGCTGAAATCACAATTGCTGCTTCAAATGTTCCGTCATTTGTTGCTGGTAAAGCACTGAAAGACGCAGTAAACGGTTAATCTTATTTTTAAATAAAAAACCCGGCAAATAAGCCGGGTTTTTTTTGGTCTTTTTAAAACCACCTCACATAGGATGAGGTGGTTAGCTGTTATACCGAAACTTCGTCTGCAGTGTTGTAATCACGTTGTGCAGAGAAATAAAGTCTGGTTTCTTCAGCAATGACATTGCGTAAGCCGATCAGACCAATCAGGTTTGGAATTGCCATCAGACCGTTGACGATGTCAGCAATAATCCAAATCAGATCCAGATGCAGGAATGCGCCAGCACCAACCAGTACCACGAAAATCCAGCGATACAGTTTGATAGCTTTCGTACCGAATAGATATTCCGTGCAACGTTCACCGTAGTAGTTCCAGCCGATAATGGTGGTAAAGGCAAAGAACAACAATCCGATGTTAATGAGATAGAATCCAACCTGACCACCCAGACCTTGCGTGAATGCCAGATTTGTCATGGCTGTGCCAGCGACGTCACCTTGCCAGGCACCGGTTAACACCAGTGTTATCCCGGTCATGGTACAGATAATGATGGTGTCAAAGAACGTACCAGTCATGCAGACCAGACCCTGTTCAACACAGGAGTTGGTTTTCGCTGCTGCTGCTGCAATCGGTGCTGACCCCAGTCCTGATTCATTTGAAAAGACACCGCGTGCAACACCAGCTTGTAATGCCAGCATAATCGTCGCACCTGCGAATCCACCAGTTGCTGCAGTGGTTGAGAATGCTGCATGCAAAATCTGAGACACGACGGCTGGTAATGCTGATGCATTCATGGTCATCACACCAAGACACGCAATGATGTAAAGCACCGCCATGAAAGGCACGACTTTGGTGGAAACTCGGGAGATTGACTGAATACCGCCAACAGTAATCAGTGCGACCAGAACCGCTAATGACAGACCTGTTGCCCATTTCGGAATGCTGAAGGCCAGTAACGCAGCATCTGAAATTGCATTCACCTGTGGGAAAGTCCCGATGCCGAAGAAGGCAACACCGATACCGAATAACGCAAACGCACCTGCCAGAAACTTATTACCCAGACCTTTTTCCAGATAATACATCGGGCCACCACTCATTTGGCCGTTGGCATCTTTCTGGCGGTAACGAACAGCCAGCAGACCTTCTGCATACTTGGTTGCCATGCCGAAGAATGCTGCGATCCACATCCAGAAGATTGCGCCCGGACCACCCAGTTTCACTGCAGTTGCGACACCGACGATATTTCCGGTGCCGATGGTAGCTGATAGCGCTGTACATAAGGCGGCGAAGCTCGATACATCACCTTCTTTATCGTCATGTTTTGGTGGTGCAAACACGAGTTTGAGTGCGAGTGGCAAACGGATTACCTGCAGTAATCCTAGGCGAATGGTTAAATACAGACCTGTACCCATTAACAGTGCAAGTAATGGCGGGCCCCAGATAAAGTCGTCAACGCTTGTAAGAAAAGAATGTAGCATGTTTATTATTGTCCTCCTGAAACGAAGCTGTACATTCGTGAAAGGAAGAGACAGGAAGGCCTATCCGGACACGAGGACGTGACGGATATAACCATTCCATCCCCTCTGTCCTTTTGCCTGAGAGTTTCAACCACGGTGGTGGTTTTGCTCCTTCGGCGCCCGATTCAACGGGTCTCTCCAGAGTATCGTCCAGTAACAGTCCACGCCTTGCGGCACCTGAAAGATTCACTTCTTCGGTGGATGATAAACATCCTCTCCTGCTACCTTCATCCGAACATTTGGAAGGTGGATGCGGATCCTAAATAAAATAACGACATTTGTCTTGATCTTAGTTAAAAAAATATACAAAAACTAACAAGGTGAATTTTTATACTGTTTTTTCGTTAAAAATACCGATGATTATGGTTATTTTTTGTAGATGGTTGCCGCGATGGTGGTTTGCTCTGCAAGGCAGGGGGGGTTTTTGATATAATGCAAAGATAAAACCGGTTTCATTTGGTTTTTCGCGACACTTTCTCTACATTTTACATGGTGATGCTAATGTATAAACTGATTGCACTTGATATGGATGGAACTCTGTTACGTGAAGATGGTTCGATTTCAGAACGAACCAAAAGTGCGATTCAGCAGGCTAGACAGAAAGGCGTGAAAGTCGTTCTGGCTTCCGGACGTCCTCTGGAAGGCTTAGAGCGCTACTTGACGGAGTTGGAGCTCACTTCGGATGAAGATTATGCATTAAGTTTCAATGGTGCGCTGATTAAAAACGTCGGTACTCGTGAAACGATTTGCAGTCAGACGATTACCGGGAAAGATGTACAGGATGTGTATGCGGTCAGTCAGAAACTGGGCGTGAATACACATGCGTTTTCAGCTGAACTGGGTTTGATGACGCCGAAACTGAGCCGTTATACCGAACACGAGCGTGATATAAATGGCATTAATCTAACGTTGAAGGATTACAACGAGTTATCGGAAGATCATCCTTTCGTAAAAATCATGATGGTGGATGAACCTGAAATTCTGTCTCCGGGTGTTGAACAACTTCCGGTGGAGTACTACGAACGTTTTACGGTCGTGCGCAGTGCGCCTTTCTTTCTTGAGATCCTGAATAAAGACAGCAATAAAGGGAACGGTGTTGCCATGCTGGCTGATTATCTTGGGATCAAACAGGAAGAAGTCATTTGCGTCGGCGATGCGGGCAATGACGTTCACATGCTCAAATACGCAGGACTTGGCGTCGCGATGGGTAATGCTTTTGATGACATTAAAGAATTAGCCGATTACGTGACTCATTCCAATGAAGAAGATGGTGTTGCTCACGTGATCGAGAAATTTATTCTGGCTTAAGCAAATATTTTCATTTGGGCGGGTTTGTATTAAGAGAACCCGCTCGATATGAATCAGAATGTTATTGTGTCGGATATTCTTTTGCTATTTGTTCGAAATGGTATTCGGTCTCAGAAAAGGCCCGCAAAACAACCGGATCAAATAAGCTTGCGTTGTCAGATAATATAATTTCTGCCGCTTCACGATGTGAAAGTGCTGATTTATAACTTCTGGGTGAAATTAATCCATCGTAGACATCAGCCAAGGCCATGATTCGGGCCGGAACAGGAATTTGATCCTGTTTTAAACCAAGTGGGTAGCCGGAGCCATCCCAACGTTCGTGATGCGAGTAGACAATCTGCTTGGTGAAAAATATCAAATCACTACTGTAACCGCTTAATTTTTCTATTTGCATGAGTGCTTTTTTCCCGAATTGGGTGTGTTCACTCATTAATTGAAACTCACCAGAACTTAATGAGCCTGACTTCGATTTCAATTCAGCTGGTAAATGCATTTTACCAATGTCATGGAGTAAAACGGCCTGAGCAATGACCGGTTTATATTCTTCAGTCAGAACCATCCGATAATCGGGATGATCCTGCAGTTGTTGCATTAGAACCCGCGTATATAACTGAATGCGCTTCAGATGATTGACGATCATCGGATCATCAGCTTCTGCCAAAATAGCGAGTGATAACACAATTTGCTCAATGTCAGCTTGTTGTGTTCCTGAATGTGTCGATGATTGTTGCGGAATCGCACGAAATTTAGCTGGAAGTGGTGTCGGGATCATTGTTTTGGCATTGGTCGGACGACGTAATTTGTCTGACTCAGCAACAACGCTATCTGCGACTTGTTTTTCGGGTAATTCTTGCATTACCTTCCCTCCGACATCCGATAAAAAATATATAGCTCAGCGAAGAGAAGGATGTATCCAGCTGAACATATATTTACGAAATCCATTCGCAACCTTACATGAAGGTTACAGTGTAGATTCAAAGTGTGCCATTAGAAAGGGTGACCAAGGGAAAAGAATACTTAAATGCCACCTGGATCAAGTGGCATGTAGATTGGATCACACAAAGCGCATGGAGAGATCCATTGCATGGGTATGTTTGGTCAGTGCGCCCACAGAGATGAAGTCGACACCAGTTTTGGCAAAGGTTCCAATTGTTTCGATTGTAACGTTACCCGAAATTTCGAGTTTGGCTTTGCCATTATTTTGTTTTACTGCGTCATACATCATCGGCACAGTAAAGTTATCCAGCATGATGATGTCAGCACCAGCATCCATCGCTTGTTGGAGTTCATCAAGACTTTCAACTTCTACTTCAACTTTTTTACCCGGATTTAAGTGACGAGCTTTTTCGACCGCTTGCACAATGCCACCACAGGCCATGATGTGGTTTTCTTTGATGAGATAGGCATCAAATAGCCCCATGCGATGATTGGTGCCACCGCCACAAGTCACCGCATATTTGAGCGCTGTCCGCAGTCCTGGGATGGTTTTACGTGTGTCGAGCAATTTGCAGTGTGTACCGTCGAGTTCTTTTACGTAGTGGGATACAACTGTTGCAACACCGGATAAGGTTTGGATGAAATTAAGCATGGTGCGTTCGCCGGTTAACAGGATGCGCGCTGGTCCATAAAGACGCACTAACTCCTGATTTGGCTGAACGTGATCACCATCATTAACTTTCCATTCCAGACGCACATGGCTGCCTAACTGACGAAAGACTTCATCGCCCCAGGCTTTCCCACTGAAAATACCTTCTTCGCGGGTAATCACATAGGCTTCAGACTGTTTGTCTGCTGGAATAAGTTGCGCTGTAATGTCTGCATGCGGTTCAAGAACACCGTGAGTGCTTCCCGCACAGTACGTTCAATATCACTTTGTAACATGAGATATCCTGTGATTTAGCCGGATTTTCCGGTCGAAACAAAAAGATGCTGAACATAAGCATACCATGTAGCATGTCAGTGCGCGAAAAAGAGAGAGGTTCATTGGATGTTGGGGAATAAATGGCGAATTAATGAACAAGGCTGGTTACAGGATGCCCGATATTGTCATTCGAATTTTTATAATCAACGTCCACAAGGTGAGCCGGTTTCATTGCTGGTGATTCATGGTATCAGTCTGCCGCCGGGACAATTTGGCGGGCCATATATCGATCAGTTGTTTACCGGCACATTGAATCCGACAGAACATCCTTATTTTGCTGAAATTGCGCATTTGGAGGTATCCGCGCATTGCCTGATCCGGCGGGATGGGGAAGTGGTGCAATATGTGAGTTTTTACGACCGAGCCTGGCATGCCGGTCGTTCTTGTTTTGCCGAGCGGGAAAACTGTAATGACTTTGCCATTGGTATTGAGTTGGAAGGGACGGATGACAGTGGCTATACCGAACAGCAATATCAGCAACTAGCAGATGTGACTCGGGCAATTCAGGAATCCTTTCCGGCGATCACCAAACAACGCATTACCGGTCATTCCGACATTGCTCCAGGTCGGAAAACTGATCCCGGTCCATCTTTTGACTGGAATCAGTATCGTCGACTATTGGGATAGGGGTATCGTTATTCTTTGGGTTAAATCTGATGCGATACGCACGGTGTGAACGATGAAGATTGTCATTGCTCCTGATTCATACAAAGAAAGCCTGAGTGCAATGGATGTTGCGACTCAGATAGAAGCCGGTTTTCGTGAAATATTCCCTGATGCTGAGTATGTCAAATTACCCGTTGCAGATGGTGGAGAGGGCACGGTCGATGCAATGGTTGATGCGACCGGTGGACGCAAGATTTCTTTGACAGTAACAGGGCCTCTAGGTGCACCTATCAATGCCGAATTTGGTCTATTAGGTTTTGGTCATTGTGCTGTGATTGAAATGGCCTCAGCCAGTGGGTTGGAAACTTTGTCAGTAGTTGAACGCAATCCATTGGTGACGACGACATATGGGACTGGTGAGCTGATCCTTGCTGCACTTGATTTAGGGGTTACAGATTTCATCATCGGATTAGGTGGCAGCGCAACCAATGATGGGGGCGCAGGGATGATGCAAGCATTGGGCGTCAGTCTATATAACGCCAATGGAATGCATATTGGTCGAGGCGGGGAATGTTTATCCGAACTGACATCGATTGATATATCCGGGATAGATCCGCGATTGGCGCAATGCCGGTTTACTGTAGCATGTGATGTGACGAACCCACTGACTGGTTCTCAGGGGGCTTCTGTTGTTTTCGGCCCGCAAAAAGGGGCAACTCCGGAAATGGTGAGTCTTCTTGATAGTAATCTGAGTCATTATGCTGGTGTGATCCGCTCTCAGCTAGGTAGAGACGTTGAGATGGTGGCTGGCGCTGGCGCAGCTGGTGGATTAGGTGCTGCATTTCTAGCATTTTTGAATGCGGAACTCCGTCCAGGCATCGAAATCGTGACTAAAGCCGTTGGTCTGGATGCGGC
>QKFI01000327.1 GCA_003251455.1 Tolumonas sp. | reverse complement strand
GCCGATTCAGAAACCTGACATAATGGCCGATGAAGCTCACCAGGGAAAAACACGACAAAATCCCCTTCCCGCAAAACCAGATGATTGTCTGGATGCACATCATCGGTAAAAAACAGGTCGGGTTTTGTTGCTTCATAACGTGACAGATCGGAAAGTGACGGGCCAACACCCATTCCTTCTTCACCTTTTAACACAAGCTGAATATCCAGATACTGCTGATGGAATTCACTGCGACGTTCTGCAACCGGTGATGTCTCATCACTGGAAAGGATATAAAACAGCTTTTTACCTTCCAACTCATAGACGCCATCCGCCTGACCTGACAGGGTCTGAACACTCAGTTCAGAACGTTGCAACAATGACTGCAACGCCGCAGGTAACAATGATTGGGAAAGAAAAGCCGTATTACCAATAATCATGATTTACTCCTTCTCATGAAAGAGTACTGACCATATCAACGATTTTTAATTTTTAAAATGATATTTATCACAAAAAGAAACGATGTTTTATTTTTTGTGTTCCTGCCAAAATCTCTTCGTGATAT
The DNA here is from genome assembly GCA_003251455.1 of Tolumonas sp. Lineage (GTDB taxonomy): Bacteria > Pseudomonadota > Gammaproteobacteria > Enterobacterales > Aeromonadaceae > Tolumonas. The sequence continues at coordinate 6,452 of QKFI01000327.1, read as the reverse complement.
TTTTAAAACAATGTTTTATTTTTCTAGATGTATCTCCCGAGCCGCCCCGCAGCGACGACAGTTCTGGAGAATGCCGCTTCTGTTGATCGTCACTGCGAGCACCGGAGAACAACATGTCTGCGTCATCACGCATTTCTTTTCTACCCGAGCTGACCGATTACTATCAGCGTATTCTGCAAACTGCGCAGCAGTCGTCACGTCCCTTATTGGCGGATGGAATTGATACCACCACTCATCAACCTGTCTGCTGGACTTATCCGGATGGCACGAAAGCCGGTATGAGCAATTTTGCCAGTCAGCAAAATATTCTACGAGGCCTTTGCGCCCTCACCACCATTACAGGCAATGATTCCTGGCGCCAGCAAGCAGTGACCATCAGTGATTTTTTTCTGAAACACTACACGGATTCTGCAAGTGGATTGTTTCACTGGGGTGGACACCGTTTTATCAATCACCAGACTGGTACTATCGAAGGTCCGGCCAATAAAGAATGTGTCCATGAACTGAAACACCACTTTCCTTTCTATGACTTTTTGCATGGCATTGATGCCAGCAGAACCGAGCAGTATCTGAAAGGTTTCTGGGCCGCCCATGTCTATGACTGGGAACATCTCGATTTAGGCCGTCATGGTGAATATGGCAAGCCGGTGCCTGACGATCTGTTCCAGCGCTATCCATGCGAGGATGTCGTCAACCCGACCAAATTACCAGAACTGCCGGAAACCAAAGGGCTGACCTTCGTGAATGCCGCCACCGATCTGATTTATGCCGCAAGTCACTATGCCCGTTATACCGGCGATCAGGATGCCTACCGCTGGGCTCGACATCTGTATCGCCAGTTTGTCTTAGCCCGCAATCCGAAAACGGGGATGCCGGTGTATCAGTTCTCATCGCCGATCCAACGGGAACCGATCCCGGACGACGATACCATTACCTTTTCGTGGTTTGGTGATCGTGCAAAACGTCAGTTTGGGCCGGAATTCGGGGCTATTGCCCGCGAAGCCAATGTACTGTTCCGCGATAGCTGGCCGGTGATCGTTGATAATCCGCTGGCAATGTTGGAAGTCGCCAAAACACATCAGGATCAGGAACTGGCTCGCGATGTGGTCTCAGCAATTAAGGCTTATTATTCACATGCCTGGGATGAACAGCAAAATGCCATTATTCCGATGTGGAATGATGGTGAGGATATGACGGGTTATGTCTTCCCCCGGCATGGCTATTACGGCCCGAAAGGAACGACGTTATCCAGACAACCGGCAGATCCGGCCTATCTGTTAACCCTGATCCGCGCGAGTTTCTTGGTGAATGATGCAGAGCTGAATCAATTGACCGCTCGCATGTTCCAGCGATTTGGTTTGGGAGTGTTAAACCCTCTGACACTTGAACCTGAATCAATCACAACTGAGACCACGTTGGCTTCGCCTTATTTGATCTTTGCACTGCTTGATCTCCACCAACATTGGGCAGATGCCCGACTGCTTCAGTTGAGCGATACCATTGCAGCCAATCTGATGAAAGCGCATTATCATCGAGGGTATTTCCTGCCTGATTCTAGTCACCGTTATTGCCGTTTTGATGATCCGATTGCATTTGCCTTACTGGCGAATGAAGCGGCACATCAAGGGAAGTACGCCCAATTACCGGTGCATCTATCGACGGGTGGTTATTTACACGGTGAGGTGATGACAAAAGATGGGATCAAAACTGTCTATGACCGCCAGTTTATTTATGGAGTAAAACTTGCCTGACGCCAGAAGTCGGATCGGTCTGCTTGGGTTCAGACCGTTTCGTTCAGCCTATTCCCGCCAACAGATCCTGCTCTGGCGGGAAGTCATCCCCTTTACCTGGCCAATTCTGATTGAACTGACCTGTGTCGTCCTGATGGGGATGATCAGTACGATTCTGGTCAGCCGTCTGGGCAAAAGTGAAACGGCAGCAGTCGGCATCAGCGACAGCGTGACCTATATTATTTTTTCCATCCAATCCGCTATCGCGCTGGGCGGATCGGTCTTAATCGCCCAGGCATTAGGGCGACGCAACCGGGAAAAATCGATTGATGGTGCCCGTCAGGTCATGAACCTGAACGTTGTCTTCAGTCTGTTTTCCGCCTTGCTGATTGTACTAAGCAGTGAACCGTTATTAGAAGCGGTTGCACTTGGCGCTGATACCGAAGTGAAACATCTCGCAGAGCAGTATTTACGCTTGATCGCCTTGAGTTATCCGGCCCTCGGTGTGACGTTAGCCGGCAGCGGTATTTTACGAGCTGCCGGGAATACCCGTTTGCCGATGCTCATCAATATCGGGATGAATTTGCTGAATATCCTGTTCAGTTATCCGCTGATTTACGGCATTGCCAGATGGCCTGGATTCGGTCTTCCTGGTGCAGGTATTGGTGTCATCATCTCGCGTTATATTGGTGCTGCCGTCTTGCTGGCCTATCTTTCTTCTACCCCGCAATTCAGACTGACACTACGGGGCTACTGGCAGCCATTCAGCCGGGTGATCCTGCGTGATATTCTGAATATCGGTATTCCAGCCAGTATTGAATCGTTGATGTTTAACGTCGGAAAACTCATCACGCAACTGATGGTTGCCGGTATGGGTACCGTCGCGATGGCCGGGAATGTCATCACGTTCTCGTTGCTGCTGCTGATTAACTTACCCGGCACAGCCCTCGCAACCACGGCCACGATTTTGGTTGGAAAACGGCTTGGACAACGCCATCCGCAGGTCGCGACAGAACAGCTAAAAATGATTTTCTGGCTCTCCACCGGCTTGCTGACGTTATTAGGCTTGCTGAGTGTCCCGGTTGCCGCACAACTCGGTGGGTTATACACACAAGATCAGGATGTGCTTCATGTTGTGGTGCAATTACTGTATCTGAACGCATTGCTGATGCCGGTCTGGGCTGCTTCGTTTGTCTTACCTTCCGGATTTAAAGGTGCGCGGGATGCAAAATTCTGTATGTGGACCGCAATCGCCAGTATGTGGGGCTGTCGCATCTGCTGTGGTTATCTGTTCGGGATCGTGCTGGGCTGGGGTGTTTACGGTGTCTGGTTTGGGATGTTTGCCGACTGGATCATTCGCGGGCTGATTTATTTTCTTCGTTTACTGAACGGGCGCTGGCTGAAACACGCTCGTGTTCAGCCATAAAACCACCCGTTTTCAGGTTCAGACTTTCCCTGCGCCAGCATGTTTCATCACATCTTGCTTCACATTGCCCACAGCTTCGATCCGGTACACATATCCGGGTGCCGATAAATGCGCGTCATATTGGCAAGAGGCAGGCAAAGCAAATGGCTGCCCGTTCACGGACGATCCGGTATCTTTGAACAACGAGCCTTTATATTCTTTTACCAGCTGACATTGATCCGGCAGGTTTGCGATTTCAAAAACGTTTGCTTCGGATAACACGCCACCTTCTTTCCCAATGCCGAAACTATACAGATACGGATATTCCGCAGCAGTTTTATCACCGATAAATGCATTGTTGTACGCGTGAATACGACCGAAACGAACACGCGGTGTACGCTGTACGGTTCGGTCAAACAGATTGTGATGCAACGTGACATGCAGTTTTCCCGCATCCTGTTCTGCATTCTTATCACTATGACCAATCAGCATGGTTTTATCATGCTGGCGGAACACAGAATAGGATACGGTCACAAAATCAGAACCCCGTTTAATATCCAGCATGCCGTCGTGTTGCACATACTCCCAACCATCCTTTTTGCCATAGCCCTTATCGGTGAAAGAACCATCCGTAAAGGTCACATGATCGATCCAGACGTGTTGTGAACCGGTCACTGTCATGCCATCCCATTCCGCATTCCAGCCATCACCGTCTTCAAACTTCGGTGCTACATCAACCGGCGATTCAATCGTCAGATTTCGGATGATGACGTTCTGGACCCCAGACAGCAGTAGACTGCCATGAACGAGTCCGGCATTTTTTCCAGTCCCAATCAAGGTGGTATTCGAAGGGATTTTCACAATGCTACGTGCTTTCTGATCCTCGGCTGACTGATAGGGATGACCATCTGCCACATCGATTAACTCCGTCAACTGAATGATCTTGTTGTCATCGCCACCGGCTTTCAGTGCATCCAGCAATTGCTGCTGATTGCTCACCTGATAAATCTGGTCAGCTTTGGCCTGACTCCCCCCTGTAGTACCGCCTTCTACACCCGCCCAGCCATTCGGCGGTGCGACATCCAGCGCAGCTTTTATCAGCAAAGGTGCTGCATGGGCAGAACCACAAGCCAATGTGATTGCCAGAGCAAGAGCTGAATTCAGACGCTTAATTTTCATGATTCACCTTTTATGTGTGGTATAAAAAAACCGGCAAACATGCCGGCTCGTTGGGTTCGATTAAGATTTTAGAAAATCCTGACGTTGTGGCGTAAAGGTATCCAATAACACGCCAGGCTCCAGACAGACACAGCCATGCATCACATTTGGTTGTTTGTAGAGAGTATCGCCCGCTTTCACAATTTTGGTTTCGTCGCCAATCGTGAAGCGGAATGCACCAGAAAGTACATAAGTCAGCTGCTCATGTGGATGACAGTGCATTGCACCAACCGCATCTTTATCAAAATGCACTTCAACCCCCATCATCTGGCCGCCATGTGCCAGAATCTTTCTACGGACACCACCACCCAAATCTTCCATTGGTTGCTCGGCATTAAAAACAAACATTTTTGGTACTCCTGATGCAGATTAATCATTCAGTTTTTTTCATCACTGATAAACAAAACAGATTCTAAGTGATCCATATCAAAAAAATAAGAATCATATGTCACATAATTTAAAACAATGTTTCACAATATCAACATTACTTTATTGTTCCGTTGTTTTTAGTATTTACGAGGTTATTTATGGCTAAGGGGATGCTGGTTGATTTACCTTTCCACCGTTCAGTCGATCCGGTTACCGGCTCAACAATCACCCGACTGACACCACCGGAAGTGCTTTGTCACCGCAATTATTTCTATCAGAAATGTTTCACCAATGATGGTCAACGTCTGATCTTCGGCGGCGCATTTGATGGCAACTGGAACTATTATCTTCTTGATCTGAAAGCACAAAATGCAGTTCAGCTGACAGAAGGCCAGGGAGATAATACTTTCGGTGGCTTCCTGTCACCTGATGACACCACACTGTATTACGTCAAAAATGAACGTGAACTGCGTGCTGTTGATTTGGCAACCCGTGAAGAACGCGTGTTGTATGAAGTGCCAGCTGACTGGGTTGGATATGGTACTTGGGTTGCCAACAGTGCCTGCACAAAGCTGGTTGGAATTGAGATTGCCAAATCAGATTGGATGCCACTGGATGACTGGCAGAAATTCCATGAATTCTTCCATAAAAAACCGCATTGCCGTCTGATCCGTATCGACATGGCGACCGGTGAACGCACGGTTATCCATGAAGAAAAAGGCTGGTTAGGCCATCCGATTTATCGTCCGGGCGATGACAACACCGTCGCCTTCTGTCATGAAGGCCCACACGATCTGGTTGATGCCCGTATGTGGTTCGTCAATGAAGATGGCAGCGACGTTCGTAAAGTCAAGGAACATGCGGAAGGTGAAAGCTGCACGCATGAATTCTGGGTACCGGATGGCTCAGCCATGATTTATGTCTCTTACCTGAAAGGTCACCAGGGTCGCACCATTTATCGCATCAACCCGGTCACACTGGAAAATGAAGCATTGATGCCAATGCCTGCCTGCTCACACCTGATGAGTAATGATGATGGCACCCTGCTGGTTGGCGATGGTTCAGATACACCAGTCGACATTAAAGACAGCGCCGGATACCAGATTGAAAATGATCCGTATCTGTATTTGTTCGATGTCGCAGCCAAAACCTGCACCCGCATTGCAGCACACAATACCTCATGGGATGTGCTGGAAAACAGTCGTCAGGTGACGCATCCACATCCGTCATTTACACCGGATAACAAGCAAGTGCTTTACAGTTCTGACTGTGATGGCAAGCCAGCTTTATATCTGGCCACACTACCTGAGAACGCCAGTTAACAGATACCGGTAACACACCTCACCCATCGTTGTCTTTTTCCCACCACCGGTGCCACCACCCGGAGGTGGGCTTTTATTTATCTGAAAAATAACAATTTTTATACATTTCCCTGCTCATCATCCAGCCGTAACAAAAACTTACACCCAGCTCACAAATTGCAATAATTCCGATAGATCTAAAATTGAATTAGCCTTCTAATAATAAAGAAACAGCGTTTCATTTTGATTTTTTTGTTCAGGCAGTTTGAGTAACAGCGATCAGAAAACGCCGGATGTTTTGTTCGATACTTAAGGATTAGCTATGTACGAGAATCAACGATTGGGGCTCGCATATCTCTCGCCATATATCATTGGCTTGTTGATGTTCACCGCCTTTCCGTTCCTGTCTTCGTTTGTCATGAGTTTTAC
>QKFI01000194.1 GCA_003251455.1 Tolumonas sp. | reverse complement strand
CGCGAGCATCAACGGCTCTTCACCTCGCAAAATCGGACGTGCAGCCTCAGTTAACTGTAGCACCAGGTGACGGGTAATATTTTGAACCAGCAAACCCTTATGGATGAGTTGACGCAGCACGGATAACCAGTATTCGTGCGATTGGTCTTTTCCAATTCCGTAAGTGGATAATTTGTCGTGTCCTAATTCGCGAATCCGTTGATTTTGCGAACCACGCAGCACTTCAATGACATACCCCATGCCATAGCGCTGACCAACCCGGTATACACAAGACAATGCTTTTTGCGCATCTTCCGTCCCATCATACATTTGGGGCGGGTCCAAGCAAATATCGCAGTTACCACAAGGCTTCGCCTGATATTCACCAAAATAGTTAAGCAATACCTGACGACGACATGTCTGAGCTTCCGCAAATGCAGCCATCAGATTGAGTTTGAAAATCTCGACCTGTTTCTGCTCCAGATTTTCGCTGCTTTCCAGTAACCCACGGACGCGTTCAATATCTGCAGGATCATAAAGAAGTAAAGCTTCGGCTGGTAAACCATCTCGTCCAGCCCGCCCCGTCTCCTGATAATAGGCTTCGATATTTTTCGGAATGTCATAATGCACCACGAATCGCACATTAGGCTTATCAATGCCCATCCCAAATGCAACGGTTGCGACGACAATATCCAAATCATCCCGAAGGAAGGCATCCTGCACGGAGGCACGTTCATCGGCAGGCATTCCCGCATGATAACAAGCAGCTTTAATTCGTCGGGCTTTCAGTTGTTCAGCAACATCTTCTGTTCTTTTCCGGCTTGAACAATAGACAATGCCACATTGGCCAGCCTGCTTCTGGACATACTGCAGCAACTGATCTGCCGGTTTGAATTTCTCAATCAAGGTGTAACGGATATTCGGACGATCAAAGCTGGCCAGATGCACATAAGGGTTGTGCATGGAAAGGCGCTGCAAAATATCCTTCCGGGTCGCATCATCGGCGGTTGCCGTCAGTGCTACCATCGGTACCTGTGGAAAGATAGCTTTCAGTTTTCCCAGTTCAGCATATTCAGGACGGAAATCATGCCCCCACTGTGAAATACAGTGCGCTTCATCGATTGCGATGAGTGATATCGGTATTTCCTGTAATCGCGCCAGAAAATCAGGTAATAAGATACGTTCTGGCGCTACATAAAGCAGTTTCAGGTCGCCACGCCAAAGCTGGCTATACACTTCCATCAATTCATCACGAGCTAATCCGGAATGCAGCCCGGCGGCGGTCACTCCATTTGCACGCAAGGTATCAACCTGATCTTTAATCAGCGCAATCAATGGCGAAACGACGATGCCAAGCCCTGGACGGACCATCGCAGGAATTTGATAACACAGTGATTTTCCTCCACCCGTCGGCATGATGGTCATCACATCATTTCCCGAGACTAGCTGAGAAATAATCTCCTCTTGTCCCGGCCGGAAAGATTGATAACCAAATACCTCCCGCAGCACATCAATGGGCTGAGGATAAGTCAGGGTCTGAGACCGGGATACATCAGAAAGGAAGCTGTCGGCATTCATACCGGCATTGTAATGAAGTCATGTACAGAGTGATATGATTTCTGATGATTCTTCAACGATATTCAGGAATCGCCTCCAACATGAAAAAATTTCATCTCACCACTGTTTGTTTTTTGAACTAAAATATATCTGAATAAAACGGTTAAAAATTACCCAGAATTGATGCATATCAAGGATAACCCCCGTCATTGATTGAATTTCTGATCCATACTAAGTGTAGGGAGGTGTCAGATATGGGTCACGTCGACTTACCTCGCAGTGAGGAATTACTGAGACAACTCGAGCAGTTGTTACATACCGCAGAAGATCCCTGCTTAATCGCTTGGTTACAGCGGGAACTGGAAGGGTATGACAAATATGATGAGTTACCTTGGTACCGGATCATGAAATGCCGGCAGCGTGGTTTGTTTTTGCCGGATAACACCCCCCATCAACATACCAGCCAGATTGATGAAAACAGCCTGTGCAAACAGGATATCGAAAAAATCCGCTTTATGATGATACGGGGACCATTGTCTGACTATATCGGATGTTGTCATACACCCACTCTGGAACGTTGGCCCGATGCCTTGTTACAGGAATATAGCCGGTCATTGATTCCGCACAACACCTGTCTGTACGCATGGAAAGAACCTATCGAATCAGTCAAAGCCAGCTTGATGAAAGGGATCTGCAGTGTTCTCAAGGAGTATGTACCATCAATAGGTCATGATGTGGAACACTCAAATCGTTCATTACGTTCGCTTCAACACCGTCAATGGTGGATATAACCTAAAATTAAATGGATTGCAGTGGCAAACTGCTATCCTTCCTTATTGCTTCATTATATCCTGCTCACTCTTTCTCTCTTGTTCGTTATAACGCATGAAATCTTCTACCCAAGGCATGCTATATGCCCTGACTGCATTCCTGATCTGGGGTGTCGCCCCGCTCTATTTTAAATATATTGGTTTCGTTCCAGCGGATGAAATTGTCACTCACCGTATTATCTGGTCATGCGTCTTTCTGGTTGCATTGGTGTGGTGGACAAAGAGTGGAAAAGAATTTTTTGCGGTTCTGACAACCCCCCGCTTTCTCATACAACTCACGATCACTGCAATTCTGATTGCTGGAAACTGGTTGTTATTCATTTGGGCTATCAACCATGATCACATGCTTGAATCCAGTCTGGGTTATTTTATTAATCCGCTACTGAATATCTTACTTGGTATGCTGTTTCTCGGGGAAACACTACGTCGCTGGCAATGGATTGCAGTTGCGCTCGCAGTATCTGGCGTGATTCTACAAATCATCATGTTAGGAACATTTCCCTGGATTGCACTGACCCTGGCCAGCAGTTTTGCATTTTATGGTCTGCTCCGAAAAAAAATGCCGGTCGATGCCTTAACAGGATTACTGGTCGAAACGCTGGTGTTAACACCGGTTGCCTTTGTTTATTTAGTATTTTTTGCGCATAGTGCGACCAGTAATCTCTTCGCAAATTCATTGTCTCTGGATCTCTGGCTGTTTGCCGCGGGGATTATTACAACGGTTCCTTTACTCTGCTTTACCGCAGGCGCAAAACGCTTGCGTCTTTCCACCATCGGGTTCTTTCAATACCTGGGCCCAAGCTTAATGTTCATCTTTGCAATCACGATCTACAACGAACCAATTGTCTGGCAAAAATGGTTAACTTTTGCGCTGATTTGGTTTGCTTTAGTGATCTTTAGTTGGGATGGTTTACGCCACGCAAAATAATTGGAAAGCAGATCACGATCCCGTGATTTGATCAGGCTCAATCTGCGAGACATCTCCCATTTCATGTAACCGGTTGCTGTAACCGGTTACTTCTCTATCTATATTGTTCCCGACACATAACAAAAGACAAAAGTCCCGGAGGGAATACACGATGAAAAAAATCTTTCTTTGCTGCGCAGCTGGCATGTCAACCAGCATGGTCGTCAACAAAATGAAGCAGTCTGCAGCTGCAAAAGGGATTGAGGCTGAAATCGTGGCGGTCGCCATGGAAGAGTTCGACAGCACTTTACCGAAGTATGACTGCTGCCTGCTAGGCCCACAAATCAAATATAAATTTGAAGAATTTAAGAAAAAAGCTGAAGCCGCAGGGAAACCGATCGCGGTTATTAACTGGATTACGGCATGATGCGTGGTGACAAGATCCTCGCTGATGCAATCGCAATGATGGGTTGATGTTGTAGTTATAACCCCCTGTAACTAACAGTCTCTGGAGACACACCACTATGTCCCATGCATTTTTTGATTTTATCGAAAACAAAATCAGCCCAATCGCAGCACGTGCGGGTACACAACGTCACATTATGGCAGTCCGTGACGGTTTCATCAGTGCGATGCCATTCATGATCGTAGGTTCGTTCCTGCTCGTGTTTGCATTCCCACCATTTTCACCAGATACCACCTTTGCTTTTGGTCAAATGTGGCTCGCGTTCTCGAAAAATTACTTTAACGAGATCATGACCCCTTTCAACATGTCGATGGGGATCATGGCCTGCTATATCAGTGCAGGGATTGCTTATAACCTTGCTCAAAGCTACAAAATTGATGCATTCCCATGCGCAATGTTGTCACTGATGACCTTCCTGTTGATTGCTGCGCCAATGAAAGATGGCTCCTTACCAGCATCATTCATGGGCGGTACAGGTATTTTCACAACCATCATTGTTGGTATCTATGTCACCGAACTGATGCGCTTCCTGAAAGAACGCAATATCGGTATCAAACTGCCAGAACAGGTACCTGAGAAAATTCGTCAATCATTCAATCTGCTGATCCCAGCACTGGTTGTGATTTGTACAATTTACCCACTGAACCTGTTTATTCAACATCAGTTTGGCATGCTGTTACCTGAAGTGATCATGGCTGTGTTCAAACCATTGATTTCTGCAGCAGACTCTCTGCCAGCTATTCTGTTCGCAGTATTCCTGTGTCACGTTTTATGGTTCGCAGGTATCCACGGTGCAGCTATCGTTGGTGGTATCTTACAACCATTCTATCTGGTAAACCTGGGTCTGAACCAAGATGCCTTAGCTGCCGGCCAACCATTACCACACATTTTCATGGAACCATTCTGGTCATTCTTCATCGTATTAGGTGGTTCAGGTGCAACTTTGGGTCTGGTGCTGCTCTACATGCGCAGTAAATCCGCCCACCTACGCTCAATTGGTAAGTTAGGTATTGTTCCTGCTGTCTTTAATATCAACGAACCGGTGATTTTCGGTAGCCCGATCGTAATGAACCCAGTGTTGTTCTTCCCATTCGTAGTTGCACCAATGGTGAACTCGACCATTGCTTGGTTTGCATCAACATCAGGCCTGATTGGCAAAGTTATCTCTCTGGTACCTTGGACTGCGCCAGCGCCTATCGGTGCGGCATGGGGTGCAGGCTGGGTGATGGCCAACGGTCTGCTGGTTATCGCACTGATTGTGGTTGACCTGATGATCTACCTGCCGTTCTTCAAAGTGTATGAAAAACAACTGCTAGCTCAGGAAGCTGAAAACGAAGCTGCAATGAACGCTGAAGCAGCGTAATCACTAAGTCACAACGAATAAGAACTGGAGTTTGGCAATGAGCGAAGAACAAGAATTTAATCTGGAATCCACCGTCATGGAGCTCATCATCAATGCAGGCGAAGCGCGCAGCTTCGCCATGCAAGCCCTGAGAGCAGCGAAACAACACAACTGGTCTCAGGTTGATGTGCTCCTGACACAAGCTTCTGCAGCATCAAAACGCGCTCATGATGTTCAGACGATGTTGATTGGTTTGGATGAAGGCTGCGGCAAAATTCCGGTCAATCTGATTATGGTGCACGCTCAGGATCACATCATGACCTCGATGCTGGCCCGTGAAATGATTGAAGAACTGATTGAAATTCATAAGCAGCTCGCGAAAGGAGAATAACCGGATGAGCGTTTTCCCGAAGGATTTTCTCTGGGGAGCTGCAACGGCCGCCTATCAGGTTGAAGGTGGCCATAATGTCGATGGTAAAGGCCTCTCCAACTGGGATGTCTATTCTCATTTACCCGGTACCACTTATATGGGTACCAATGGGGATGTTGCAGCAGACCATTATCATCGTTTCAAAGAAGATGTAGCGCTCATGGCTGAACTGGGCATGAAAAGCTACCGATTCTCCGTTTCATGGCCGCGTATCTTCCCGAAAGGTCGCGGCGAAGTGAATGAAGCCGGTGTCAAATTCTACAGCGACCTGATCGATGAACTTCTGAAGTACGGCATTGAGCCGATGCTGACCATGTATCACTGGGATCTGCCTCAGGCGCTGCAAGATGAAATCGGCGGTTGGGAATCTCGTAAAATCATTGATGCATTCGAAGGGTATGCACGTCTGCTGTATGAACGTTTTGGTGATCGCGTCAAATTGTGGGCGACCTTCAACGAAACGATTGTGTTTACCGCATTTGGCTATCTGACAGGGATGCACCCGCCTGGCGTGAAAGATCCGAAACGTGCGATTCAAGCCTGCCATCATGTGTTTATTGCGCATGCCCGTGCGGTTGAAACTTTCCGGAAGATGGGGATCCAGGGTCAGATCGGTTTCGTCAATGTGATGCAACCGAATGATCCGATTAGTAATAAAGCAGAAGATATCAAGGCTTGTGAATTTGCTGAAGGTTGTTTTACACATTGGTTCTTTGACCCGGTACTGAAAGGGGAATACCCAGCAGAATTATTGGCAATGTCTCAAGCCGCCTTCGGTGTGCCTGAATTTGCTCCGGGTGATGCCGAGCTGATGAAAAACAATCTTTGCGACTTCATCGGCTTGAACTACTACAAACGTGAAATGATCGCTGCGAACCCGGATGTCGATGGTTTTGCAATGAACACCAGCGGCCAGAAAGGTTCTGGTAAAGAACTCGGCTTCAAAGGCCTGTTCAAGATGGTACGCAACCCGAATGGTCGTTACACCGACTGGGATTGGGAAATTTATCCGGAAGGATTGACTGACGCCATCCTGCGGATCAAGAAACGTTATGGCGATGTTCCTATCTATATCACCGAAAATGGTCTGGGAGCGAAAGACCCAATCGTCAATGGTGAAGTACTGGATCAGCCGCGAATCGATTATCTGCGTGAACATATCGAAGCAATGGGTGAAGCCATTAAACAAGGCGCTGATGTACGGGGTTATTACCCTTGGTCTTTCATTGATTTACTATCTTGGTTGAACGGCTATCAGAAGCAATATGGTTTCGTATATGTCGATCATGAAAACGGGTTGGCTCGAAAGAAAAAACTGAGTTTTCACTGGTATCAGGATGTCATTCGTTCGAATGGCGAAAAACTATAACTGAGTAAGCTCCTGTGACGCGCAGGAGCTTTAGCGGAAAACAGTCATGGATATGTCGACAACAGAATTAGTAGGTTTAGTGGCAGGATGCCTGACCACCGGTTCGTTTGTCCCGCAGGTAATTAAGACGCTCAAAACAAAGGATGTATCAGGAATTTCATTGGTCATGTACGTTGCTTTCTGTACAGGAGTAAGTCTGTGGCTACTCTATGGCATGATCAATCAACAGGTTTCTGTCATTGCCGCAAACGGCATCACACTGGTACTTGCACTCATGGTGCTGTATCTGAAAATCCGTTACCGGAATCAAAGACCCTGAACATCTGAACAATGAGAGACTTGCGATAACCAGTGACAATCTTGGATAATCACCAGTTTGGGTAGGTCTTACCCGCTGTGTTGTTTCAGGTAGGGTTGGTTTATGGCGACTATAACGGATGTATGTAGGCTTGCAGGCGTATCAAAAGCGACTGTTTCTCGTGTATTGAATAACACCGGACAGGTGAAAGAGACGACTCGCGAGCAGGTCTATCGAGCCATTCAGGAACTCAACTATCGTCCGAACGGTTTGGCGCAAGCATTAGCTAAGCAACGTTCAGACACGATTGGCCTTATTGTTTCAGACTTCAGTGGTAACTTCTTTGGTGACTTGTTGCGACAAGCAGCACAAAGCACTGAATTAGC
>QKFI01000319.1 GCA_003251455.1 Tolumonas sp. | reverse complement strand
GATCAGATTACTAAAAACAAAATTATGAATCGTTAAATCAGCAAAAGCAGATTGTTGAACACCAATTGCTTGCCAGAATTCTGGTGATGCAAAGTTTTCAATTGCGATTCCGACAGGAATCATGAACATATTTGCAATACTATGTTCGAAGCCAGATGCAACAAACATTGCAACAGGTAACACCATGATGAGCGCCTTATCAATCATAGTGCGTCCACCAAATGCCATCCAAGTTGCTAAGCATACCATCAGGTTACACATGATACCCAGTGCGACAGCTTCGATAAATGTATGATGAATTTTATGTTGGGCTAAGCCTAACGCGACTTTACCCCAGGCACCTTCACCTGAAGTATATTGGCTGCTAAGCATGATCAAGATAACCATGATAATGCCACCAACGAAGTTACCACAATATACAATAGTCCAGTTTTTAAACATCTGCGCCCAAGTGATGCGCTTCGCCGCTCGAGCCACAATAGTAAGCGTGGTGGACGTAAATAATTCGCCGCCAAGTAAAACGCAGAGGATCAAGCCTAACGAAAAGCAGATACCACCAACCAGTTTATTATTACCGGTTGATACCGCAGTAATGTAGAAGATAAATGCGATGGCGATAAAGGCGCCGGCGGTAATTGCTAGAAGGAATGCTTTTTGGGCGGGTTTTAGGTCTTCGGCGGTTGCTGCGATTGCTTCTGGTTTTAGGCAATCAAAAGGAGATTCAGCTTTCACGGAGTTTACACCTGTAAGTCACTAAACTGGCGTAATCATAACAATAATAGGGGGGGCTAAATTTGCTCTAGATCAAATCTCACCGGTCATCTTGTAATTAAATTACAATTATTTGATTTAATGTATATCTAAAATACTTAATTACCTTAGGGGTAATAAGGGTATTCGCGGGATGAAAAGGTCTGAATTGGTCAGACCTTTTAATGGTTTAATAAATTTAATAAAATCAATGAATTATTAATTAATTGTTAAATTGGTTAACAATTCCAAAATGCTGATTTTGCTTTCTGAAGTTTTTCATAGGCTTGCAGTAATTTCTGATGATTTTTGAAAGTTTCTAACGAATTATCAGTTTGAGCTAAGCCATAGAAAGATGAAGCCTGATTAATATGAGCCCACGTTGTTTCAACTAGTGTTTGACCAAACATTTTTTCGAATGAAGATTTGTATTCATTAGCGTCTCTGGATTCATCCATAAATAATTCCAGACTCGCAATCAGACAACGGAAAAATGCTGCTCTGTCATCAGTGAATACTGAACTATTGAAATCATGCGTCCAATGCGCCCATTCATATGCAAGTTCTAGCTCATTTGCTGCCAGAGCAAGGAAGCATTTTAATTCTCCAATACGCAGAGTATGCCAACCTGTGCCTTTGTCTGCAGCAATGCCCAGTAATTCACGAATACGAGTTTGGTCATCAAATCCTTCTTCATCTAACTGGTCATATAAGGCAAGGTAATCTTCTTTTTCCCATTCAGAGTCAGGTAAAGATAAGATGACATCCCGTAAATGAACGCCCATTGTGTTATTGGCATAAATAAGATCTTCTGCAGGATAAATATCTGACATTCCAGGAACGAGAATTCGACAGGCATAAACTCCGAGATGTTCATAGTCTGCAATATAGACAGGTTGTTTCAGGGAATGAAAAACAGAGAGTAGATTCTCAAACTCTTCTTTTGTTGAACCAGAAAAATCCCAGTCAACAAATTCAAAATCAGAAGTTTCTTTAAATAAATCCCAGCTGATCAACCCTGATGAATCGATGAAATGGGTTTCTAAGTTATGTTGGTCTGCGACATCTTCATTATTAAAAGATGGCGGTGCGAAAACATCCAGGTCTTTGAGCCCCCGACCTTGCAGTAATTCAGTTACAGTCCGCTCAAATGCGACTTCAAATTGAGGGTGAGCACCAAATGAAGCAAAACATGTGCTGTTATTCGGATTAAATAGTACAACACATATGACCGGATATTTTCCGCCCAGTGAGGCATCGTAACAAAGGATTGGGAATCCTTCTTGTTCTAGCGTCTTGATTGCTTCTTTGATTTTTGGAAAACGATCAATCACATTTTCTGGAATTGATGGTAATGAAATTGCTTCGCGGATAATTTTATTTTTTACAAAACGTTCAAATACTTCCGAGAGTGCTTGGGTGCGTGCTTCAGTACGCGTATTTCCTGCACTCATCCCGTTCGATACATAGAGATTACCCACGATGTTCATCGGGATGTAAACGATCTCGTGATTATCTTGACGCTCAAATGGTAATGCACAGATACCGCGTTGTTCATTTCCTGATTGAAAGTCGATCAACATTCCTGCGGTTAACTCATTGTTCGCATCATAATATTCGCGAGTAAAGTCATCCAGAATGCCTTCTGGTAATGATTCGTCTTCCTGTAAAGGGAACCACTTCTCATTAGGGTAATGAACAAAAGAATCATTTGCTATTTTTTCGCCAAGGTAAAAGTCGGCAAAGAAATAGTTTGTTGATAAACGTTCGAAATATTCACCTAATGCAGATGCCAATGCCGCTTTTTTGCTTGCCCCTTTACCGTTTGTAAAGCACAACGGACAATCTTTATCACGGATATGAACTGACCATACGTGAGGAACAGGGTTAAGCCATGAAGCCTCTTCGATATCAAAACCCAGAGTGGTTAGTTTTTCTTGAAAACGAGCAATCGAATCTTCGAGTGCCGCATCTTTACCCGGAATAAAGGTTTGCATTAGTAAATCCAAATGTTGGTTTTTTGTTAACAAATAAGAGTGTAATTTTAAGCTGTGGCGAAGGGGATGTCACTGTCCATCCGAATAACTTTGATTTGCGTGTGTAACAAACGAGAAAATGAAAAAAATACTTGCAGCCTTCCGCTGCATCCGTATTGTTGAGTGACAGGTAAATAGCGAAATCCATAGCAGGAAAGGAAATGAAAAAAGTAGGACTTATCGGTTGGCGTGGTATGGTTGGCTCTGTTTTGATGAGCCGTATGATCGAAGAAAAAGATTTCGATAAAATTGACCCAGTATTTTTTACGACTTCTCAGGCTGGTCAAAAGGCGCCTGAGTTTACAGGTAAATCAGCTGGTGTTCTGGAAGACGCGTTCAATATCGATGCTCTGAAAGCTATGGATATTATTATCACCTGTCAGGGTGGTGATTATACGAAAGAAGTTTACCCCAAATTAATGGCTTCAGGCTGGACTGGTTACTGGATTGATGCTGCATACGTATGGATGAAAAAGCGATCATTATTCTGGATCCTGTGAACGGACATGTAATTGATAATGCGCTGAACAATGGTATCAAAACTTATGTTGGCGGTAACTGCACTGTTAGCTTAATGCTGATGGGCTTAGGTGGTTTGTTTGCGAATAACTTGGTTGATTGGGTTTCTTCATCAACTTACCAAGCTGCTTCAGGTGCTGGCGCACGCCATATGCGTGAATTACTGCAGCAAATGGGCGCTTTGCGTGATGTTGTCGCTGCTGAACTGGCTGATCCAGCGTCTGCAATCCTTGATATCGAACGCAAAGTAACTGCTGCTATGCGTGACGAAGGCTTCCCGACTTCTCAATTTGGTGCGCCTTTAGCCGGTAGTTTGATTCCTTGGATCGACGTTGCTTTAGACGTTGCTTTACCGAATGGTCAAAGCAAAGAAGAATGGAAAGGTATGGCTGAGACCAACAAAATATTAGGTCTGCCAACGGGTGGTATTCCTGTTGATGGTAATTGTGTACGTATCGGTGCATTGCGCTGCCATAGCCAGTCTTTCACAATCAAACTGAAAAAAGATGTTCCTTTGGATGAGATTCATCAAATGTTGGCTGCACACAATGATTGGGTTCGTGTCATTGAAAATGATCGTGCAGTAACCGTCAAAGAATTAACTCCAGCGGCTGTAACTGGCACCTTAAATGTTCCTGTTGGTCGTTTACGTAAAATGAATATGGGTAATGACTTCTTATCTGCATTCTCTGTTGGTGACCAGTTATTGTGGGGGGCAGCAGAGCCATTACGCCGTATGCTGAATATTTTGCTGGCAAAAGCTTAATCAAGAACTCTTGAAAGAATTGTCGTGATATGAAAAAGCCGTTCAGACGAACGGCTTTTTTGTTGGTATCGATTAATTCACTTCCACAATCATGAGACGATTTTCATCGTCATCTTCTTCGACTTGTTCTGGTTGAACTGGGATATCTGGCTTATCAAAGGCGATATCGCCACCATCAATGACACCACTATTTCGATTGATAGATTTGAAGTCGAACAGTTGATGATCCATCAAATGACTTGGAGTGATATTTTGTAGCGCATTGAACATGGTTTCAATGCGCCCTGGAAAGCGACGATCCCAGTCATTAAGCATTTGTTTGATCGCTTTACGTTGCAGGTTTTCCTGAGAACCGCATAAATTACATGGAATGATTGGGAATTCTTTCCATTCGGCATAGCGGATAATATCTTTTTCACGGCAATAAGCTAATGGTCTGATCACAACATGCTTTCCATCATCACTGACCAGTTTGGGAGGCATAGCTTTAAGTTTGCCACCATAAAACATATTCAACATCAATGTCTCAAGAATATCATCTCTGTGATGACCCAAAGCGATTTTGGTTGCGCCTAACTCGGTTGCCGTACGGTATAAAATTCCGCGACGTAACCGTGAACACAAGGAACAAGTCGTTTTTCCTTCAGGTATTTTTTCTTTAACAATTGAATAGGTGTCTTCTTCGACAATTTTATATTCCACACCGATATTTTGCAGATATGCAGGTAAGACTTCCGGTGGAAATCCTGGCTGTTTTTGATCCAGGTTGACTGCAATGATATCAAAGTGAATTGGAGCGCTGGCTTTGAGATTTCTCAGGATATCCAGCATAGCAAAACTATCTTTACCGCCAGACAAACAAACCATAACGCGATCACCTTCTTCAATCATGTTGAAATCAGCAATTGCTTGTCCGACATGTCGACGTAGACGCTTTTGAAGTTTGTTGTTGTTGTATTGCTGTTTGGCAGTAAGTTCTTGCATGTTCACTAGCTCAGAAAAAAGACAGGCCGCAATTATAGCGACCGTCTTTCTGTGAGCAAGTCATCATTCAACATGCGGAGTTTTTACTACCAGCAAATCGCCTTGGATGCTATCAATAACACGTTCTGCTGTATTCCCAATAAAAGCTGCTGACCAACCTGTACGCCCGACACTGCCTAATATGGTTAATTCAGCATCAAGTGTTGTAGCCAGCTCAGGTAAAACATCTTCAGGCATACCCTCTACGATATGAACTACATCAGCGGATAAATCGAATTTCCGGGCATACGCATCCATTTCCGTTTGATGATGCTGTTGCATCGCATCATTGTAAAGTTCGGGGGTAAAACCAGGTAATTCAAGCGCAACGTTTACAATCGGAGCGGGGAATGCATTGACTAAATGCAGATTTGCCTTGGCTAATTGGGCAATCACTTTAGCTTCGTGAATCACTTGCTCATTCAGTGCTAGCTGATCTGGATCATCACTGATATTGATCGCAGCCAGAATATTGCCGCCGGGAGGCCAGCCATGATGTTTGGTCATTAATACCGGACAAGGGCACTTGCGTAATAAATGCCAATCGCTGGGGGTAATGATGAACGATTTTAGGAGTGAATGATGATGTGCACTGGTAATGACTAAATCATGATGAAATTCGTTTACTTCCTGCAGAACACATTCGAAAGGTCTGTTATGCCAGATAACTTTTGCATCAATCTCTAATCCTTCATCCTGAAAAGGTTTGATCATTCCTGCCAACCAGCCTGCCCGGTGTTTTACCACACCTTGCCGCATTTCTTCCCGTTCTTCATTCGACAGAATAGAAGTTATTTCATAGGAAAAGTCATAAATCGCAAGAAAGACTTTAATGCGAGTGACATCTTCTAACCTGGCGATTTCAACGGCTCTTTGCAACGCAGGTTGCTCAGGCATAGTTGGATCGATTACTACCAGGATATTCCGATACTTAATCATAGGAGCCTCCTTGGGTAACGATTAATCATTTTTCATATTCAGCGTAGTCGATATGAAATTGAAAAACCGTTAATTCAAGCATACTCCATGACTGAATTATTGCTAGTGAGGTCTTTTACTCCTGAAGCTTTGCTCCAGATTGACCAGCTATTTCGGCTAATGCAACAGGATCTAAAATAGTCACATATTTACCTTTTACTTTAATCAATCCAATTTTCTGGAAGCGGCCTAAAAGGCGACTAATGGTTTCTACTGTTAATCCCAGATAATTACCAATATCACCACGAGTCATTGCTAAACGGAATTCCCGAGGAGAAAAACCACGCATAGATATACGGTTTGAAAGACTATTAATGAATGCCGCAAGACGTTCTTCTGCATTCTTTTTGGAAAGTAAAAGAATCATTTCCTGATCACCGATAATTTCGCTACTCATCAGACGCATGATCTGTTGGCGTAGTTTTGGCATTTTACCGGATAACTCATCTAATACTTCAAAGGGGATTTCACAGACCATTGAGGTTTCAAGCGCTTGAGCAAAAGAAGGATGATATTGCTTCGTGACAGCATCGAAACCAACCAAATCACCAGCCAGATGAAAGCCAGTAATTTGTTCATCACCTTGTTCCGTGATCGTATAAGACTTTACTGTACCTGAACGTATTGCAAATAAAGACTTTAGCTCATCGCCAGCTTTAAAAAGGGTTTCACCTTTTTGAATAGGTTTTTTACGCTCAATGATGGAATCAAGCAGATCCAATTCAGTACCATTTAACGAAAATGGAATACAAAGTTGGCTAATACTGCAGTCCTGGCAGTGAATTGTGCCACCACAGGAAGACGGTCTTTTGGTTTTTGCTTTGTCCTGGATCATCTCGAAATAATATCATTCTTGATTTTAGTCAAAAATATATCATTAAGAAGGGGGGTTGAATAGCGGAATGATGGTGATTTCTAAGATTGAATGATTGGTTTCTTAAGTAATCTGCCGTCATCGCTTGATGACGGCAGATTTTATTACTTAATCTGCGGTGGCTGGTTTGCCTGCTGGTTGAGAAGTTGCTTGACGCATTGCTGCTGCGCCAGCGGCACGACCGCTACTGTTCGTTGGTTTACGTTCATAAGGTGGATAATCACCTTTTGGCGGTAATGGTGGTAGCTCCAACTCGGCCGGTTTGGTCATCTCTGCATGTGCAAATTTAACCTTGGCAATGATACCTGGATTGAGTTTTGGTTTTTTAACCTCAACAACAGGTGAAACCGTGTCAGCGCCTGTATTAATCGTATCATCTTGCGTAGCTGGCGAAATCACCGTTTCGCGTTCTGAAGGCTCAGTTTTAACGGTAACAGTTTCAGACTCTAGTTCCATCACAATTTGCTCTGGAGCTACGGGCAAGACTGATACAGCTTGTTCTTCTGTTGTTTCCTCAGTACGTGTGGCTTCAGAAATACTCACCACTTCATCAATGATCTGCTGAGACATTTCTGGTTGCTGAGCTGTTGTACCATCAGTACCAGCGGTCGCAATCATAGGCTCTTGCTGTGCCGCATTCTCAATAGATTCATTGCTGGTCGATGAAGAAGCTTCTTTTTCTGCATTTGGACGGCGTTTTCTCTGACGTGGTTGTTCAGTTGTTTTCTGATTAGCCACTTCAGTTTTAACGATATCAGAAGAAATCTCCTGAGTATTTTCAGCAGACAACGCATTTTCAACTTCTTTGTTTTCTTCAGTGACGCGTACTTTACGTCGCATATTTCGACGGGCACGACGTTCTTCAACACGTTGCTCTTTACGAGCTGGTTGACGCTCTTCTGGGGCTGTACTGACCGTTTCAGAACGAGGTTTACGTTCTTTAGTCGGTCGTTCTGTTTTCACGGAGACAGGAGATTCTTTTTCAGGCGTTTGAGCCGTTTTTTCTGCTTTTGGTCTGCGTTGACGTGTCTGAGTCGGTTTTTCCTCATTGGTCGGTTCAGAAATATTTTCTTCTTGTTTCCTCGGTTGGTTACGCTTGCGAGGCGCATTGCGATTATCCCGACGACGCTGATTTTGTCTGGTGCGTGGTGCTGTTTTGGTTTCTTCCTCAGGCTCTTCTGGCTGAGAAGTAAACAGACTACCTAACCAGCCAAACAAGCGACTGAATAAACCTTTACCTTCTTTGGTTGATTTTTCTACGTGTTTAGGCGCAGGCGCAGCTTCTGATGGCGCAGAAAAGCCCTGCAGCGCTGGCTGTTCACTTGGTGTAATAATAACTTGTGGTTTTGGCTGATATTCTTCGGCAGTCACAGCGTCAGTTTTCAGCTCATAGCTTAATGCTTCCGTTTCTTCCCCTGTACGGAACCGGGAAACCTCAAAATGAGGTGTTTCTAATCTTGTATTTGGAACAACCAGAATCTGTACATTATGGCGTTGTTCAAGTTTCAGTACAGCCTGACGTTTTTCATTCAACAGGAACGCTGCAACATCGACAGGAACTTGCGCAATGACTTGCTCTGTATTGTCTTTTAAGGCTTCTTCTTCGAGTAAACGAAGAATACTTAAAGCCAGAGATTCATTATCACGAATAAACCCTTGTCCACTACAACGAGGACAAACATGAGTGCTTGATTCACTCAGCGACGGTCTCAAGCGTTGACGAGACATTTCCAATAAACCAAAACGGGAGATTCGGGCTAGTTGAATACGAGCACGATCCTGTCGAACTGCCTCTCTGAGACGATTTTCAACTTCACGTTGATGGCGTACTGGTGTCATATCGATGAAATCAATCACGATGAGACCACCAAGGTCACGAAGTCTCAGTTGTCTTGCAATTTCATCTGCAGCTTCCAAGTTTGTCTGGAATGCTGTTTCTTCAATGTCGCCACCTTTTGTAGCTCGCGAAGAGTTGATATCAATCGAGGTTAAGGCTTCAGTCGGGTCAATAACAATTGAACCACCGGAAGGCAAGCGAACTTCGCGTTGAAAAGCTGATTCAATTTGGCTTTCAATCTGGAAATGCGTGAAGAGTGGGATTTCACTCTTATACAGTTTGACCCGATTGATGAAGTCAGGACGAACTAATTCAATATGTTGTTTTGCACGCTCAAAAATTGAGTCGCTATCAATCAGTATTTCACCGATATCACGACGCAGATAGTCGCGGATTGCGCGGACAATGACGTTACTTTCCTGATGAATCAGGAATGGGGCAGGACGTGAATCTGCTGCTTGTTTAATTGCACCCCAGTGCTTTAACAAGACGTTTAAGTCCCATGCTAATTCTTCCTGCGACTTGCCTACACCAGCAGTACGAACAATTAATCCCATTCCTTCAGGAACTTCGAGACCGCTCATCGCCTCTTTTAATTCGGTACGCTCATCGCCTTCTATACGTCGAGAAATACCACCTGCACGAGGATTATTTGGCATTAAAACCAAATAACTACCTGCAAGACTGATGAATGTGGTTAATGCAGCACCCTTGTTGCCTCGTTCTTCCTTATCAATCTGAACGATGACTTCAATACCTTCTTTGATCACCTCTTTGATATTCGGGCGGCCATGGAATGTATAGTTTTGAGGGAAATATTCACGAGCGATTTCTTTTAATGGTAAAAAACCGTGACGCTCTGCGCCGTAATCAACAAAAGCTGCTTCAAGACTAGGTTCAATGCGGGTGATTTTGCCTTTGTAAATATTAGCTTTTTTCTGCTCGTGACCAGGACTTTCGATATCTAAATCATAAAGACGTTGCCCATCAACGAGAGCAACGCGCAACTCTTCTTCCTGAGTTGCGTTAATAAGCATTCTTTTCATTTAATTCTCTATTTTATAAGTTGTTTTGATTGTTATTACTCGTTTGGGTTGATGTTCACATCGGCCTCGGGTCTGAGCAGCATGTTTAAAGCAACCTCCCGGTTGGATTCATGCGTGAGGCGCACGTTAGGATGTGCATCCGTATGCCCTAAATGATAGTAGGGAAACGAGCTAAACTTTTCATGATTTTCTAATGGGCGTAAATGTAAGAAATAACGCTTTTCAGGGAAAATCACACCATTATTTCATTTTCCTGTAAATCAGTGCAAGGATTGGTGTAATCATATTGCGACAATAATCATAGCGTGAGTTAGAATTGCGGCATGAATACGACAAATCAAACTGTACAGTTCGTCACAATTGATGCTGAGCAAGACGGACAACGTATCGATAATTTTTTAAAAACTCAGCTTAAAGGGGTTCCGAAGAGCCTCATTTATCGTATTTTGCGCAAAGGCGAGGTTCGGGTTAACAAAAAACGCATAAAACCAGAATATAAGATATGTGTCGGTGATGAAATTCGTATTCCGCCTGTACGTGTGGCGGAAGAAAATGAATTGCCGTCTTCAAAACTTAGCTCTGTTCAGGCTTTAGCAGATCAAATCGTATTTGAAGATGATGCGTTGATCGTCATGAATAAACCATCAGGAATGGCTGTTCATGGTGGGAGCGGACTTAGTTTTGGTGTGATTGAAGGTTTAAGATCGTTACGCCCTGAGTGTCGCTTTCTTGAATTAGTTCATCGGTTGGATCGTGATACATCAGGATTATTACTGATAGCTAAGAAACGCAGCGCACTGAAGGGATTGCATGAACAATTGCGCCTGAAAACGATGCGAAAACAGTATTTGGCATTAGTTCGGGGCCAATGGCAACCTCATGTGAAAGTTGTCAATGCACCTTTACTGAAAAACACGCTGAAATCAGGTGAGCGAGTCGTTCGGGTCAGTAGTGATGGTAAACCTTCTGAAACTCGTTTTCAGATAATGCAGAAATTCAGTACGGCAACATTGGTGTTAGCAAGCCCGATCACTGGTCGCACACATCAGATACGTGTCCATACGGCATATGCAGGACATCCGATTGCCTGTGACGATAAATATGGTGAACGTCAATTTGATGAACAAATGAAGCTGGTTGGTTTAAATCGATTATTCCTGCATGCATACCGACTTAACTTTATTCATCCGGTTACTGGGAATGAAATGGCACTTGAAGCGCCTCTCGATCGATCATTGAAGCAAGTATTAACAAAATTGGAACAGCAAAAATGAAAAACATCGAGTTAGTCATCTTTGATTGGGATGGCACCTTGATGGATTCTGTTGGTCGCATTGTTTCCTGTATGCAAAAAGCAGCTACCGAATGTCGACTGAGAGAACCATGTCGGGACGATGTTTTGGATATTATTGGGTTGAGTTTGCCGGTCGCCATGGAAAGATTACATCCAATGGCTGCTGCCAACGATATAGCTTTATTGATTGCTTCATACAGCGACTTGTATAAATCACGAGATAAAACACCATCACCATTATTTGATGGTGTTGACGCCATGCTCAAAGAACTACATCGCTCTGGGAAAAAACTGGCTGTTGCCACTGGTAAATCAAGATCTGGGCTGGAAAGGGTTTTAAATGAAACTGATTTGGGTTCGTTATTTATTGCTCGTCGTGGCGCTGACGAAGCATTGTCTAAACCCAATCCATTGATGCTGACTCAGATTTTACAGGAGCTATCGCTATCACCGGAGCAAGCTGTGATGGTAGGTGATTCTGTGCATGATCTGGATATGGCAAATAATCTTGGCATGCAATCTATTGGCGTTACATGGGGTGTTAATCACGCTGATTTATTGCTATCGAGAAATCCGGCCAAGTTATGCTACAACGTGACCGAATTGCATCAATTTCTAAATCAGTAAGCTAAGCATGTCATATAATGGATTGACTGATGAAATTAGGGGAGTGCGCACCCCCAATTCAGTAACATATCAGTCAATCCGATTAGAGGAAGTCCAACCAAAGTGTTCGGATCACGACCCTCCAGCTTTTCAAAGAGCGCTATTCCTAACCCTTCAGATTTAAAGCTTCCGGCACAATCAACCGGATTTTCTTTCAGTACATACTGATGAATCTGTTCATCGGTGAGTGTTCTGAAATAGACAGAAAATGGTTCTGCTATTAATTGGGATTGATGATTTTTTGAATCATACAGACAAAGCCCGGTATAGAATGTGATTTTTTTCCCGCTGGCTTGTTTTAGCTGCTGCTCAGCATGCTCGGCAGTTCCTGGTTTTCCAATGATATTTCCGTCAATTGAGCAAACCTGATCTGATCCAATGATCCATGCATCCAAATCTTTTAATGTTGAAGCAATAGCTTTCGCTTTTTGATATGCCAAACGTTTCACTAACTCTTCAGCTGATTCTGAAGCAAAAGGCGTTTCATCAATATTAGGGGCAATTGCTGTAAAAGGAATATCGAGCTTAGAAAGAAGCGCAGCACGATAAGATGAGGTAGAGGCTAAAATGAGTTTCGGATACATTATGTTTGTTGAAAACAGAATAGAAGATGATTCTTCATATCATCCGATGCCGAGAATGGCAATTCTCCCATTTCTTTTTGCGTACCAATGATGGTTTTTCCTTTGACTAACAGGCCTTGTGTCTATATCATGCCCGCCTTATGCAAAAGGTGAAACTGCCCATAAAGATCGATCCAGTTCGTTGCACAGCGAAACGCCTTGATTATCAAGGTATTGTTGAAGCTAAATGCATGCCTCGACTGGCTGATTCCTCTAACGGAATTGTAAGTGATATTGAAGCAAATCTGAGTTTCTTTACTGATCCTCAAGGTTTAGTTGTTCTGCAGGGAACTGCGGAAGTAACGGTTAACCTTGAATGTCAGAGATGTTCAGGTGAATTTGAATATCACTGCAAAGCCGAGTTCACGTATACTCCTTTATTGAGAAATACGGTAGAGGATGAAATCCCTGAATCGTATGAGCTTATCGAGCTTGACGAGAATGGAGAATTTGATCTTCACGAGCTGCTTGAGGATGAATTAATTCTCAGCTTGCCGATCGTGGCTATGCACCCGGAGGACGATTGTCCAATGGCGGGTGCGCAAATGACGTGGGGTGAGATCGACCCTGCCGATGAGCGCCCGAATCCGTTTGCTGTTCTAACTAGTTTGAAACGCAAGTAAAGTTAATTAGGAGTAAGGTCAATGGCCGTACAACAGAACCGTAAAACTCGTTCACGCCGTGGTATGCGTCGTTCACACGATGCACTGATGATGCAACAAGCGGTGAAACTCATCGTCGTCACCACGTAACTGCTGACGGTTACTATCGTGGCAAAAAGGTTATCTAAGTCTTAGACGCGGATTAACCTTTGTCTATTCTAACGATAGCGTTAGATGCAATGGGAGGTGACTATGGCCCTCCCGAAACAGTGCCTGCCGCAATGCAGGCACTGTCACTTTTGCCTGACTTAAATGTAATTTTAGTCGGCGACTCCTCAGTTCTCCTTCCTTTAATTCAACAGCAAGGTTTGGATACAAATCCACGACTTTCTGTATATCACGCTTCTCAATGTGTTGAGATGTCAGAACGCCCTGTTTTAGCATTACGTCATAAAACTGATTCTTCAATGCGTTTGGCGATCGAGCTCGTACATCAAGGAAAAGCCCAAGCATGTATCAGTGCAGGCAATACAGGCGCTTTGATGGTTATGGCAATGAGAGTCATGGGTATGATTGCCCCATTAAAAAGGCCTGCATTGTGCACTTCTTTACCTAACAAGTTAGGTTCGCACACGGTGATGCTTGACTTGGGCTGTAATATCCAATGTTCGGCTGAAATGCTTCATCAATTTGCGCTTCTGGGAGATTTGGTATCCAGACATGTTCATCATGTTCAAGATCCTAGAGTCGCTTTATTAAATGTTGGTGCTGAGTTAATTAAAGGAAGTCAATTAGTCCAGGATGCTGCTCGTCTTATCCAGTCTGACAATTCATTAAACTACACAGGCTTTGTTGAAGGCGATCAATTGATTAGCGCTGAGTCCGATGTCATTGTATGCGATGGCTTTACAGGGAATATTGCTTTGAAGACAGCTGAAGGGATTGCTCGCTTATTTTACAAGCAACTTCAAGTGTCGATTGGGTCCTTTTTGATAGAAAAACAGTCAAATCAGCCTGATGCAAAGCTCTTTGTCAGTCATGCATCCTGACCACTATAATGGGGCCAGTCTACTTGGGCTAAATGGTATCGTAATTAAAAGTCACGGGCGCGCCAGACGGCGGGCTTTGTCAAATGCCATTCTGCATGCAGTGACTGAAATTCAGCAGCAATTACCTGTACGAATTTCAGAACGTTTTATTGCAGAGCACACATACGAGCGCTAATTCATTTTATGTTCAGTAAAATTCTAGGTACGGGTAGTTATGTACCCGCAAAGGTTCGTACTAATGCTGATCTGGAGCGTATGGTCGAAACCAATGATGAGTGGATTGTGGAACGAACAGGTATTCGTGAACGTCGTATTGCCGATGTTAACGAAACCGTCGCTTCACTGTCTTATAATGCAGCACAACAAGCATTAAACGCCGCTGATTTATCCGCAACCGCGTTAGATATGATTATTGTTGCAACAACAAGTGCGGAAAATGCTTTTCCTGCGGCAGCATGCGAATTACAGGCAATGTTAGACGTGCCTGGTATTCCTGCTTTTGATATCGCTGCTGCATGTGCTGGTTTTACTTATGCGTTGAGTGTTGCAGATCAGTTCATTAAATCAGGCGCTGCTAAACATATTTTGGTTGTTGGAGCCGATACCCTTTCAAAAACTTGTGATCCTGAAGACAGAGGTACGATCATCCTTTTTGGTGATGGTGCCGGCGCAGTGGTATTAGGCGCATCAGAAGAACAGGGTATTTTGTCTACTCATATGTTTGCTGATGGACGCTATGGTGAGTTATTAAAACTTCCACAAGCGAAACGTGGTTCAGATAACTCAAAAGATGCCTATATGTTTATGAAAGGCAATGATGTTTTTAAAGTTGCAGTAACCCGTTTGAGTGAGCTGGTCACACAAACTTTAGAAGCAAATAACATTGATAAATCTGAATTGGATTGGCTGGTACCGCATCAGGCAAACTGGCGCATCATCAATGCGACGGCCAGAAAACTTGGTATGTCGATGGATCAGGTGATTCTGACCCTGGATCGTCATGGTAATACTTCTGCTGCTTCTGTCCCTCTAGCATTGGATGAAGGCGTCAGAGATGGTCGCATCCAGCGGGGTCAATTATTATTACTTGAAGCCTTTGGTGGTGGTTTCACCTGGGGTTCTGCATTGATTAAAGAACATGAGTAAGTTTGCAATTGCCTTCCCGGGACAAGGCTCTCAAAGCGTAGGCATGTTAGCTGAACTGGCTGAAACCTATCCCATTATTAAAGAAACCTTTGCTGAAGCCAGTGCTGTACTGGGCTATGACTTATTTGAGTTAGTCATCCAAGGTCCTGCTGAAGAACTGAATAAAACTTGGAAAACGCAGCCTGCACTACTAACAAGTTCAGTTGCATTATGGCGTCTGTGGCAATCACAAGGTGGTGCTACGCCAGTTGTTATGGCTGGACATAGTTTGGGCGAGTATTCAGCATTAGTTTGCGCGGGTGCACTGGATTTTGCTGATGCTGTTAAATTAGTTGAATTACGTGGTCAGGCAATGCAGCGAGCTGTACCGGAAGGTACTGGTGCGATGGCAGCCATTATCGGTTTAGATAATGATTCAATTGCAGCAAACTGTGAAAAAGCAGCACAGGATCAAGTTGTGTCTCCTGTAAACTACAACTCACCTGGTCAAGTTGTTATTGCTGGTCATAAAGAAGCAGTTGAGCGTGCTAATGTGCTGATGAAAGAATCAGGTGCGAAACGTGCTTTACCGCTTCCAGTCAGTGTTCCATCTCATTGCGCTTTAATGAAGCCAGCTGCTGATGAATTAGCTGCAGCATTAGATCAATTGAATGTAAAAGCACCAGTTATTCCTGTGATTAATAACGTCGATGTTGCACTAGAAACAGATCCTGCAGCAATCAAGCAAGCATTAATTCGTCAGTTATATAGCCCGGTCCGTTGGACTGAGACCGTCGAAAAAATGGCAAATGATGAAGTGACATTTGAAATTGAAATGGGCCCGGGTAAAGTCTTGACTGGCCTGGTAAAACGTATTGATAAACGTGTTGACGGTGTTGCTATTAATGATATCGCTTCATTCCAAGATGCGTTGAGCAAGGTTCAGTAAGAGGAAAAAAAATGAGTTTTGAAGGTAAGATCGTACTGGTTACCGGCGCTAGCCGAGGAATTGGTAAAGCAATTGCTCTGACATTTGTAGCACGTGGTGCAACAGTTGTTGGTACTGCAACCTCTGAGTCTGGTGCAGCGGCAATTTCTGAATATTTGGGCGATGCGGGCATTGGTTTGGTATTGAATGTCACTGAACAGGCTTCAATTGATGCACTGTTCGGTGCAATTAAAGCTAAATATGGCGAAGTGGATATTCTGATCAATAATGCCGGTATCACACGTGACAATTTACTGATGCGTATGAAAGATGACGAGTGGGATAGCATTATCGAAACTAACCTCTCTTCTGTATATCGGTTATCGAAAGCTGTATTGCGCAGCATGATGAAAAAACGTCATGGTCGTATTATCAGTATTGGTTCTGTGGTTGGTACCATGGGGAATGCTGGTCAAACGAACTATGCTGCCGCAAAAGCTGGACTGTTAGGTTTTACGAAGTCATTGGCTCGAGAAGTTGCTTCACGTGGTATCACTGTGAATGCCGTTGCTCCTGGATTCATTGAAACTGACATGACCCATGCTCTGAATGAAGATCAAAAGTCAGGTATTTTGAGTCAGGTTCCTGCTGGTCGTTTAGGCTCTGCACAGGAAATTGCTTCAGCTGTGGCATTTTTAGCTTCTGATGAGGCTGCTTATATCACGGGCGAAACACTGCATGTGAACGGTGGAATGTACATGATTTAAGATTCTTTTGGCTCTCATTTTAGGGAAAAAAAGCTGTTTATTTCTAATTTCCTGACACGAGAGCCTCGAAGAGTCTTGCAAACTATGAACAATTGAATACACTACGACAACACACGCATTTGCGTATATCTAAAGGAAAAATCAGGTCATGAGTACTATCGAAGAACGCGTAAAAAAAATTATCATTGAACAACTGGGTGTTAAAGAAGAAGACGTGAAATCAGAAGCATCATTCGTTGATGATTTGGGCGCTGACTCTCTGGATACCGTTGAGCTGGTAATGGCGCTGGAAGAAGAGTTCGATACTGAAATCCCTGATGAAGAAGCAGAAAAGATCACTACTGTTCAAGCTGCTGTCGATTACATCCTTTCACATCAGGAATAATCACCTGAAAGCAGGAGTGCAATATTTGTGCTCCTGTTTCTTATTTATAATATCTGTATTTTCCTCCCGGAGGCTTTCCTGTGTCTAAGCGCAGAGTAGTAGTGACCGGCCTGGGGATGCTCTCTCCCGTAGGTAACACTGCTGAAGAATCTTGGAAGGCCATTTTAAATGGCCAGAGTGGTATCACCTCCATCGATCATTTCGATACAACAGACTTTCCAACTAAATTTGCTGGATTAGTGAAAGACTTTGATCCGGAAGCTTATGGCATCAGCAAAAAAGATGCACGTAAGATGGATCTGTTTATCCAATATGGTGTCGCTGCAGGTTTACAGGCTTTTCAAGATTCAGGTTTAGAAGTAAACGAAGAGAATGCAACTCGAATCGGTGTTTCTATTGGTTCGGGTATTGGCGGGTTGGGTTTGATTGAGCAAAATCATACTAGCCTGACAAATGGTGGTCCTCGTAAATTGAGTCCATTCTTCGTTCCTTCAACCATTATCAACATGGCTGCTGGCCATCTTTCAATTATGAAAGGTTTACGTGGTCCTAATGTTGCGATCACAACTGCGTGTACTACAGGTACACATGCGATTGGTTTTGCAGCTCGCATGATTGCTTATGGTGATGCGGATGTCATGGTTGCTGGCGGTGCAGAAAAAGCGTCAACCCCAATGGGGATGGGCGGGTTTGCTGCAGCGAAAGCGTTGTCATCTCGTAATGATGAACCACAAAAGGCGAGTCGACCTTGGGACAAAGACCGAGATGGTTTTGTCTTGGGTGATGGTGCAGGTGTTCTTGTTTTAGAAGAATATGAACATGCGAAAGCCCGTGGTGCAAGAATTTATGCTGAATTGATTGGCTTCGGTATGAGTGGTGATGCGCATCATATGACTGCGCCACCAGATGATGGTAGCGGTGCCGCATTATCAATGAAAAATGCATTGAAAGATGCAGGCGTTGCACCTGAATCAATCGGTTATATCAACGCTCATGGAACGTCTACACCATTAGGTGATAAAGCAGAACTTCGAGCAGTGAAAAAGACTTTTGGCGAGCATGCTTACAAACTCATGGTGAGCTCAACTAAGTCAATGACTGGTCATTTATTAGGTGCTGCAGGCGCTGTAGAAGCGATTATTACGATTCTCGCATTACGCGATCAAATAGCTCCGCCAACGATTAATCTGGATAATCCAGATGAAGAGTGTGATTTAGACTTGGTTGCAAATGTTGCTAAACCAGCAAGTATTGAATGTGCGCTCTCAAATTCGTTTGGATTCGGTGGAACGAATG
This sequence comes from Tolumonas sp., assembly GCA_003251455.1. GTDB lineage: Bacteria > Pseudomonadota > Gammaproteobacteria > Enterobacterales > Aeromonadaceae > Tolumonas. The sequence continues at coordinate 11,083 of QKFI01000319.1, read as the reverse complement.
GTTCCTTAGTTTTCAAACGCATTTAATGGTTTAATCCAGCAAAAGGCCTGATACTAGTGATCAGGCCTTTTTGTTTCTGTGAACGTTTATGTTTCTTATCAATGGAATTAAGTCTGAAAGTATCTCTGTTAAGGACAGAGGCTTCAATTACGGAGATGGATTATTTACCACAATCTGCATTCATGATAGCAAGCCTCAATTGTGGACTCTTCATGCGCAACGCTTAATTGATGGATGCATTCGTTTTCATTTTCCTCCACCTGATATAAATAATCTTTATCAACAATTACTGTCATTAATTTCAGAATCTGGCTTACATCATGCCTGCGGAAAAATTGTTATTTCTCGCGGTACTGGTGGGCGAGGTTATAGTATCAGTGGATGCGATCAGCCAACGACTGTGGTGTCTATTCATCCTTATCCTCAATATTATGAACAATGGCAATCACAAGGAATCGTCATCGGTATTGCAGAACAAAGGATTGGTTTTAGCCCGATCCTTGCTGGAATGAAATCTTTGAATCGATTAGAACAGGTTTTCCTGAAGGCTGAATTAGATGAGCGCGGGTTAAAAGAAGCAATTGTTCGGGATATGAATGGTTCAGTTGTCGAAGGTGTTACTTCTAATTTATTTTGGCGGAAAGGAAATGACATTTTCACGCCTGACTTGAAACTGGCGGGGGTATATGGTGTGATGCGCGCGTTTGTTTGTTCAACGCTTGAACAAGAAAACCGTTCAGTTCAGATTGTGAGTTCAGATTTAAATGCAATAAAAGCAGCCGATGAAATCTGGATCACAAATGCGCTGATGGGGATTGTGCCTGTAACAGGAATTGAAGATGTCAGATACCAAGATCACCGTATGGCAAAGCATTTACAGACTTTGCTGGCAACGATGGCCTAAAGTTGTACGTTTAATTTTTATTATTTTTTTGTCGGTTTTTATTAGTGTTGGAACCTGGGCTGGTTATAGCTGGCATCAACTAGATAATGCTTTATTAAAAGGTGACTCACGTCTTTATACTGTCGCAAAAGGGAAAAAGGCTATTGATGTTCTGGATGATTTGATGCCAAAGCAGGTTTCTCCTTTGTGGACGCAGATTTGGTTAAAATTACATCCTGAGTTTAGTCAGATTAAAGCCGGTACTTTCCGGATTGAAAAGGGCTGGCATGTCAAACATGCAATGCAAGTTTTCGTCAGTGGTAAGGAAGCTGTGTTCTCGGTTACTTTGGTAGAAGGGAAAAGAATCGAGGACTGGCTAACTATACTTGCAGAGGCGCCGTATATTGATTCACCGCTGACAAAAGCCGATCTTCCTTCGCTGCGACAAGAGCTAGGTATCTCTCAGGAAAATATTGAAGGATGGTTTTTACCAGAAACTTACTCCTATACGGTTGGAACCCCCGTAATGGATATCTTGCGCCGTGCACATAATGAAATGAAATCATTTCTCGAAAAAAAATGGGAAAAAAGGGATAAGTCTGTTCCTTATAAAACGCCTTATGATGCACTGATCATGGCTTCGATTATTGAAAAAGAAACTGGTCAGGCGAAAGAAAGACCTCGTATCGCATCGGTTTTTATCAATCGATTAGAACGAAATATGAAACTACAGACGGATCCGACTGTTATTTATGGTGTGAAGGATCGATATGACGGCAACATTACACGAAAAGATTTGGAAGATGAGAATCCTTACAATACCTATGTTATTAATGGGTTGCCGCCAACGCCAATCGCAATGCCAGGAAAAGATTCAATTATTGCTGCATTAAGACCAGATAAAACCAATTATCTTTATTTTGTCGCAAAGGGTGGTGGGGAACATTATTTTTCTTCCTCTCTGGCAGAACACAATCGAGCAGTAAGACAATATATTTTAGGACAAAAATGAGCGGGAAATTTATTGTTATCGAAGGACTGGAAGGCGCAGGAAAAAGTACAGCAATTTCTTATGTCCTCGAGTTTTTATCAGGTAAGGGGATTGATGACATCGTTACTACTCGTGAACCGGGTGGAACTCCTCTTGCTGAAAAAATGCGTGCTATTGTAAAAGAGGTTCATGAAGAGCATCTGACAATCCAAGCGGAATTGTTATTAATGTATGCCGCTCGGGTTCAATTAGTTGAAAATAAAATCAAACCGGCACTTGATTCTGGTGCTTGGGTGGTAGGAGATCGTCATGATCTTTCTTCTCAAGCTTATCAAGGCGGTGGCCGCGGAATTAATTCTTCTTTAATTACTCAGATCAAGCAGGCTGTATTAGGGGATTTCAAGCCAGATTTGACGCTTTATCTTGATATAGATCCATCCGTAGGTTTGCAGCGTGCTCGTCATCGTGGCGAGTTGGATCGGATTGAACAGGAGCAGCTCTCCTTTTTCGAGAGAACCAGAAAGCGATATCAAGAATTAACTGAGCAAGATCCATCTATTTTTACTGTGGATGCGAATCAGTCGCCAGAGCAAGTGAAAGCTGCAATATTTTCTATTCTGGAGCGGGAATGTTTCCCTGGTTAACAGATTACTTTTCTCGTTTTCAGCAAGCGTATGCACAGCATAAAATTCCGCATGCGTTGTTGCTTATTGGCGTGGATGGTGTAGGGAAAAGCGCATTAAGCGAGGAAATTAGTCGCTTATTCTTATGTGAACAATCCTTGCACAATCAGCCTTGTGGTGTTTGTCATTCCTGTCGCCTAACACAGAATAAATCGCATCCCGATGTTCATATTTATGGTGCGGATGATGCCCGCTCTATTGGCGTTGATGTTGTTCGAGAGTTGAACGGTATGGTAACCAAAAGCGCTCAGTTAGGGCGTGGAAAAGTTGCTATTATGCATCATGCTGAACGTATGACTGAGTCAGCAGCAAATGCTTTGTTGAAAACACTGGAAGAACCATCTGGTAATACATTGATTATATTGATGGTTGATTCATCGATGAAACTTTTGCCGACGATCGTTAGTCGTTGTCAGCAATGGCATATTCAACCAAGACAAGACATCGTTTTGTCTTGGCTCGCAAATGAAACGAATGTTTCTGTAATTGAACCTGCTATTTTAAGAGTGAATCATGGATCACCATTAAAAGCATTAGCATATCTGGAACAAAAAGAAACACCATCTCATCAGGTTGTTGCAAAAGCATTAGGTCAATATTTTCATGAACCTTGGCAAATCCAGTTAGTTGCGAAAACTTTGTCTGATGGATTACCCGAATCTATCGATTGGTTAATGTTTATCTTGATGGATGCCATGAAATTACAGCAACACGTCAATATTGAATTACTCCAATTTGCACATGAGCAGCAGTTATTGAAGCAATTAAGTAAGTTTGCGCCTGATGTACTATCGGATTCGATTACTCATTTAGTTGAAATGCGGCAATCATTAGCTGAAATGCCGTCTGCTATCCCGGCATTTTTGTTTGCCGAATGGTTAGAAAAGTTTTTAAGTAAGGAATAAATTGTGTTTGTTGACTCACATTGCCATCTCGATCGTTTGGACTATGAAAAAAAGCATCGCGATATTGCTGACGTCGTGCAAAAGGCAATGGCTAAGCAAGTTAGTCATTTATTGTCTGTGTCTGTTACGTTAGAGGCTTTCCCTGCGATGTTGGCTGCGGTCATGCCGTTTGAAAATGTATTTGCCTCATGTGGTGTGCATCCTCTGGACTTAGATTCTACATGGACCACAGACCAATTGCTGGAACTTGCACAGCATCCGAAAGTTGTGGCGATTGGTGAAACAGGGCTCGATTATTATTACAGCACTGAAAACAAGGCTGAACAGCAGCAAGCCTTCCGTGAGCATCTTCGTATCAGTCGTCAGCTCAATAAACCTGTGATTGTGCATACCCGTGATGCAAAAGCAGACACATTGCAAATTCTTCGGGAGGAAAAAGTTGGTGACGCAGGTGGTGTTTTACACTGTTTTACTGAAGATTGGGAAATGGCTAAATCAGCGTTGGATTTAGGAATGTTTATTTCTATTTCCGGTATTGTTACTTTTAGAAATGCAGAAGCATTACGGGAAGTGACAAAACAGATCCCAATGGATCGTTTATTGATCGAAACAGATTCGCCTTATCTGGCTCCGGTCCCACATCGCGGGCATCAAAATGAACCCGCTTATGTAGCAGACGTTGCCCGTTTTATTGCTCAGTTGAAAGGCATATCGTTAGAAACGTTGGCTGAGCAAACGACAAATAATTTCTTCAATCTATTTTCAAAAGCACAGCGTTAATTAACTGTTTTGCTCAGTTTCGGCGGATTGAAACTGAGCTGACATCTCCTGAAATTCAGCTAAATAATCGATATGAATGCCTTCAATTTGTGATGGAATATCTTTGTGGGCTTCACCTTTGTTATAAATCACAACTCTATCGGCTTGGCTGGAACGTAGCGTACGTATAAAGCGAATAAAATCAGATTTATTTAACTGTTGTAATGCCTCAACAACCTGGTTTCGCTGATTAAATGTGAAATCTCGACTGCCAATACTTCCCCAGAATCGTAGACTTCGAGAGCGTAAATTCGTATCTGCTTCACTCAATTGACTGATCAGTCCTTGAATGTTGGTTTGCCAGGTTAATTCATTCATTTCCAACAATTGCATATGAAATTCATCAATGAAGATTTCAATTGCAGCCAACAGACCATCCGGTGCTGTGACAGGTGACTGAACATAAAAGACTAAACCAGGATGACGGTTTAGTGGCAAGTTCCCTGTTCCAACGACATAACCTAATTGTTGCTGAGTCCGTAATTCGTTGAAAAACGGTGATGACATGATGTGATTCGCCAACATGTAATAGGCAATGCTTCCGGCAGTTTTTTCCGGTGATTGATAATAAATAAGTAAAGCCGAATCATCATGTTCTATCTGACATTCATAAAACAAAGAACCTGCATTACTGATGTTGACCAATTTTCGGCGCGTTTCCCGACTAGGCAGACTATTAGGAGTAATTTCCTGTTCCAGTAAACCTGCTATTTGTTTTACTTCCTCTTCTTCAATATCACCATGTGCCAAGACCTCAAGGTGTACAGCCATGAAAAGTCGACGCATGAATTCCGGTAGATCTTTCGGTTCAGCTTTAGCCAATTGTGGAATCAAGGCTTCAACAGGTGGATTATTGGGTTGAAGTAAACTGGTCAGTTGACTGAATAATTGTGCGATTGGGCGCCCTTTATTTTGGTTGCGCCAATTTTGAAGTAATTGTTCTTTAATGGCATAGAACCGCGCCGGATCATAATGACCACCGGTTCTGTTTTTTAGCAGCAATTCCAACAAATGATAAAGGCGACTACTGAATCCGCTCAGTTGGAAGGTAAAGCCGCCCTGATGAGCATAAATATTATAATTTAACCCAGCAATTTCTGCCGGATAGGTAAATTCAATCAGATGGTCTAACAGTAACTCTACCATTAAGCGGGTCATCGCAATGTGATTTGGCGATCGAACCGCATATTCACTATCTACGGCAATAAAGAGGCTGGCTTTCGGTGAATGAAAGGTGGAATCCTGCAGGTGCCATACTCTCAGTCCCGCGCGATGAATTAACCGATTTGGTTTATCTTGTTCAAATTCAGCATCTCTCGTTTCGAGGCGATCGGGTAAGAAAGGGTTGGGTTCAGCTAATGTGTAACGGGCTGGATCTGGCATGGCTGCATTACGCCAGATATTTAACCATGCATTATCGATCGGCGATGACTTATATGCTGTGAAATACCATGCTGCAATTCTATCTGTTTCAACATCCGGTGCGACCATTGTGATCCGCATATTATCAGGTGTCATATAGGACAACATCTGAAGTATTTCGTCTTGGTCTAACCCGGTCATCATATAGTCACCGGAGATTACCTCTTCCGGTGGATAATGAAATAAGTTCATTGATAAGTGAGATACATTATCAATGGGACGTGAAGGTTCATGCACACGATAAAGGGTATGAAGCAACGTTGCTTTTTCGTCGTAGCGCCACGCATCGAATCCGTTTTCTTTAATGAGTCTGATGAAACTAAACAGATGTTCAATGATAGATGCTTCTTGCTCAACCCCTTTCGGCGTCAGTGCAAAATTCACTTGGAAGTCACGGAAGTTGGCACCATTAATTCCGCCTCCGGCCGATAACGCAGTAATCCAACCTTGTCGTTTCAGATAACTAAGCAGGCTGCCTTTTCCTTCATAACCAATTAAATGACTCAGGTAGGTCAGTGGTTTGGTTTTATATTTATCGTCAACATTAGGTAGATTAAAGCTTACAGACAAGCGACGAATTTCTTTCAGTGGCTTAATCTGAATACGAAGTTTTAAATCTTCTTCCCGATAAAGAGGGACACTTATAGGTGGATTGGATAGTGCTTCATTTCTAATTTCGGAAAAAAAGCGTGTGATTAATTCAGCCTGTTTTTCTAAAGGAAGTGATGATTGAACAGCAAGACGCATCCGATTCGCGTGATAGTTTTTTTCGAAAAAGGCTATGACTTCTTGGCGCAAAGATTCCCCTTCATTTTGATGAAGTGTATCTAAGTTACCGACAGAAAATTGACTAAAAGGATGTGCAGGGTTAACTGTTTCTTTATGAACCTGATAACAACCTCGGACATCATCGCTGATTTTCATGCGATATTCGGATTCAATTGCATGCCGTTCTCGTTCAACTAATTCTTCATTAAATGATGGACAAATAAAGAATTGAGCAAAACGATGTAGTGCTGATTCAAAGCAAACTGTATTGATATCGAAAAAGAAGTTTGTGTGTTCCGTTCCGGTCCAGGCGTTATGGTTGCCGCCGTGTTGAGCAATAAAAGATTGGTACTCTCCCGGATGAGGATACAACTCAGTACCAAGAAACAGCATGTGTTCCAGAAAATGCGCAAGTCCTTCCCGTTCTTTCGGATCAGAAAAATGGCCACACTCGACCGCCAGAGAAGCCGCAGAACGTTCCGCATTGGGATCAAAAATTAACAGAGACCGCAAACCATTCGGCAATTCAAGATATTGGTATTCACATTGGTCTTCCGGGGGCCGATGAATTTGCATAGTCTCTGTCATGAACGGGATTTCCTTATATTATCGACCTTTATAATCAAAACTTACAAACCGTTTAAACATTTGATTGTTGTTTCTACTGTTATGAGGGATTACTATTTCTTATTGACGGATTAATTAAGGACTATGTGAATGAAGATTATCGTGATGCGTCATGGTGAGGCGGCTCATGAGGCAGGTCGGGATGATCTGCGTCCTTTGACTGATACCGGGCGAGTGCAATCTGTAAAGATGGCTCAGTGGGTTGCGCCACAATTACCTCGTCTGGATAGAGTATTGGTCAGTCCATTTCTCCGTGCTCGACAGACTTGGGAAACGATTCAATCTGTATTGCCTGAGCCAAAGATTGTTGAGGAAATTCACGATCTGGTGCCATATGGTCGGGTTGAACCAGTCACTGATTATCTTAGAGCGCTGGATGATGAATATATTCTGATCGTGAGTCATCTGCCATTGGTTGGCTATATTGTGCATGAACTTTGCGCCAATTCAGTCCCGCCAATGTTTGTCACTTCTGGTATGGCTGGTATTACCTTTAAAGAGGGGCAAGGCCTGCTTGAGTGGATGGAAGGTCCTCATACCGTCTGATGTGATTTTTTGAATTGTGCTCCGTATCTAAGTTTGTTTTGTCTCTTTTACTGAATCATTGAATTTCAGGTCAAGCGCCCTGACTATACTCAGTATAAGAATTTAATAAAACTGGATACGGAGGGTTTACAGTGCGCATTTTCAAAAAATATTTTCCAGCGCTCATTGCTAAGTATGTTCGCACTTTCTTCAGAGGGCGTTTATACATTCATGGCCGCGGAGGATTTGAGTTTGAAAATGGTAAAGTGATTATGCCGCCTAAAGCAGATGTTCTGCACCGGGAAACTGTCATTGAGCTGAATAGCAAAATTGCAGAAATCACTAAAAAGGCAGCTTAAACTTTAGTTGGCCAATTCAATTAACACCAAAATGGCTGCATCACCCCCCCAAAGTTTTGGTGCTTGATGAAAAGCCATGACATTTGGATGCTGAGCTAACCAAAGCGGAATTTTCTGTTTAAGAATATTTTTGCCGTGCCCATGCATCACACAAGCACATTGGATGTGCTGTCTCCGGCACGCCTCAAGTAATGCGCCTAATTCATTTTTTGCTTCTTGTTGTGTTAAACCATGCAGATCGAGCATAAGGTCTGGAATATAATCTCCTCTGCGGAGTTTCTTCGCTTCGTAACTTGATACATCACTACGAACATAGCTAACCGGACCATCCTGATTCAGTAGCGGTTCATATTCATCTGAAAAGTAGTGAACATGCTGTTGTGCTTCTCTTATTTCCCGAATCTGTGCTTTTTGCTTGATTGCAGGTGATTGCAAACGTATCGTATCCTGCTTTATTTTTCGTGTACCTGCGACAGCATCGCGAAAAAGCGCTAAGTCTTGTTCATCGAGTGAAGTTTTTTTGTTCATAATTTGGTGTATCTTGATCCGAATTTTTAATGCAAGGCTTGACTCAATTTTCTGCGTAACCGGAGGCATGTTTGAATAACATCCTTGTCGATGAAGTCATCGACGATTTACAGACTATCAATGATTTTCTCCGCTGGAGTGTCAGTCAATTTAATGCTGCAGGCCTATTTTATGGTCATGGTACTGATAATAGCTGGGATGAGGCAATTCAATTATTACTTCCTGCGCTCGAATTACCTCCGGTTATTGATGACAATATACGCCAGTCCAGATTAACCCGGAGTGAAAAAGCCCAGTTAGTCGAATTGATTGAGCGCCGCGTTTCAGAGCGAGTTCCTGCTCCTTATTTAACCAATAAAGCTTGGTTTGCCGGTTTGGAGTTTTATGTTGATGAACGAGTATTGATCCCTCGTTCTCCTATTGCTGAATTAATCCATAACCGCTTTGCTCGTTGGTTACACACTGAACCAACTCGTATTATGGATTTATGTACGGGGTCAGGTTGCATCGCCATTGCTTTGGCGCAGGCTTTCCCTGATGCGGAAGTTGATGCTCTGGATATATCGACGGATGCGCTCGATGTTTGTGAAACGAATATCGAAATGTACGGCTTGTCGGGACAGGTGATACCGATTTGCTCTGATCTGTTTGACGCCTTGCCTGAAGGTGATAAATACGATTTGATTGTGTCAAATCCACCGTATGTTGATGCAGAAGATATGTATGACTTACCGGAGGAGTTTCGGCATGAACCTGAGCTTGCTTTAGCTGCAGGAAATGACGGGCTGGATTTGGTTCGTAAAATTCTTGTTGAAGCTGCTGAGCGATTAAATGATGACGGGGTTCTGGTTGTCGAGGTCGGAAATAGCATGGTGCATATGATCTCTCTGTTCCCTGAGGTTGAATTTGAGTGGGTTGAATTTGAACATGGTGGTGATGGCGTATTTGTGCTGACTAAAGCCCAGCTTGACAAATATCACGCAATTTTCACACAAGCTATGAGTTAAGGATGTTATGGCTGGTAATACTTTCGGACAGTTATTTCGGGTCACCACTTTCGGTGAAAGTCATGGTCTTGCATTGGGTGCGATTGTCGACGGATGTCCGCCTGGTCTGGAACTAACAGAATCTGATTTGCAGGGTGATTTGGATCGTCGTAAACCGGGAACGTCCCGTTTTACAACGCAGAGACGAGAAGATGACGCTGTGAAGATTTTATCCGGTGTATTTGAAGGCAAAACAACAGGTACATCGATAGGTCTGTTAATTGAAAATACCGATCAGCGCTCGAAGGATTATTCTGATATTAAAGATGTCTTCCGTCCGGGACATGCTGATTATACGTATCATCAGAAATATGGTATCCGTGATTACCGTGGCGGTGGTCGTTCGTCTGCTCGTGAAACTGCAATGCGTGTTGCAGCGGGTGCGATTGCCAAGAAATATCTGAAAGAACACTGTGGTATTGAGATTTTTGGGTTTCTTGAGCAATTAGGACCGATCAAAGCTGAACAGTTTGATCGCTCAATTATCGAAAACAATCCATTCTTTTTTGCTGATGAGACACAACTTGAAGCTTTAGATGCCTATATGCGTGATCTGAAAAAACAAGGTGACTCAATCGGCGCAAAAGTGAAGGTTGTGGCGACAGGTGTTCCTGTCGGCTTAGGCGAACCTGTTTTCGATCGTCTGGATGCTGATATCGCTCACGCCATGATGGGAATCAATGCCGTTAAAGGTGTTGAGATTGGCGATGGATTTGCTGTGGTTGAACAGAAAGGTTCCGAACATCGTGATTTAATGCGGCCTGAAGGTTTTAAGAGCAATCATGCTGGTGGCATTCTAGGCGGTATTTCCAGTGGTCAGGATATTGTTGTTTCTATGGCTCTGAAACCGACATCAAGTATTACGGTTCCGGGCGAAACGATTGATAAGAATGGTAGTCCGACAGAAATGATCACGAAGGGGCGTCATGATCCGTGTGTTGGTATTCGAGCTGTCCCGATCGCTGAAGCGATGTTGGCATTGGTGCTGATGGATCATTATCTACGCCATCGGGCGCAAAATGCGGATGTTGTTACTTCCACACCTAAAATCTGAAATAAATGTATGGCCCGCCCCGTTATTGCAAGAGCAAATTTCAATGACGGGATTGGTCTGCGCTAATGTATTCGGAGTCTCTGTTGGGAGGCTCTTGTTTCCCGCTCCACGATGAGTTCCGCACCGGAATATCCTCAAAAAAATCCGAAAGCATTTTCTGCTGTTTTTTATGTCAGGTTCTATTCCGGTGGTTCTACCGTTTTCGTCATCTTCTCTTTGTTCATGCAAACCAGGATTGCAGTTTCTCTGTGGTAAAGGCTTCTTTGTATCTCAATACTGCCCAGACTATCCGGGCCAATTTATTGGCTAACGCCACACAGACAACATTGAACGAATAAAATGGACTCCCCCAACTGACGGCATCAATGTGCCAAAATGTAGTTGGTCGCTCATCAGAGCTAAGGGAGTCCACAATGGTTATTAAAGCAATCGGCATTGATTTAGCCAAGTCCGTTTTTAGTCTTTATGGCATC